>DATAAG010000595.1:0-2188 GCA_036260235.1 Longimicrobium sp. | reverse complement strand
CGCGCCGCCTGCCACATCCGCCCGTGGTCCGGCACCAGCCCCGCCTCCATCCCCACCACGATGCGGGCGTAGAGGCCGAAGATGCGCTCGGCGGCGTGGCAGAAGGGAAGGAAGGAGAGGGCGCGGTCGCCGTGGACCAGGCCAAGCGTGTCGCGGATGGAGGCCGCGGAGGCCAGCAGGGCGCGATGCGAGATCTGCGCGCCCTTCGGCTCGCCCGTGGAACCCGACGTGTAGATGAGGATGGCGGTGTCTTCCGCCCGCGCACCCGTCGTCCGCTCCGCCAGCTCGTGCGCGATCTCGGAATCCGCCGCCAGCGAGGCGTCACCGTGCGCCAGCCACTCCGCCCAGGAGACCACGTCCGCCTCCGCCGCCGGGGCGATGACCGTGCGCAGGAAGGGGAGCTGGTGCCGGATCGCGCGCACCTTCTCCAGCTGCGCGGCGGAATCGGCGACGACCGCCACGGCGCCGCAGTCCGCCAGCACCTGCCGCACCTGCCCCGGCGCGCTGGTGGGATAGACGCCCACGGAGACGCCGCCCGCCATCAGCACGCCCAGGTCCGCGACCGGCCACTCGATCCCGTTCCCCGCCAGGACGGCCACGTGCTCGCCGCGGCGGTGGCCGGAGGCGACCAGCGCCGCCGCGAACGCCCGCGAGCGCGCCGCCCACTGGCGCCAGCTCAGCGTCTCGTCGCGCGCGGCGCCGCCGGCGGCCAGCAGCTGCAGCGCCGGCCGTTCGCCGTCCGCGCGGACGCGGTCCAGGAAGACGGAGACGGCGGTCTCAGCCATGGCCGTGCCCCTCCCCCTGCCCCGAATCCCGCAAACTGCGCGCGGAGAGGGGAGAGCCGTTCCGCGTCCAGCGCAGCGCCACGCACCCCATCGACAGCCCCGCGCCGGAGCCGGTGAGGACGACCAGGTCGCCGGGGTGCAGGCGGCCGGCGCGGGCGGCGTCGTCCAGGGCCATCGGCAGGCAGGCGGAGCCGGTGTAGCCCCACTTGTCCATCACCGTGTGCGCCTTTTCCATCGGCTCGCCCAGGCGGCCCATCACCTCGACGATGGTGGAGCGGTTCACCTGCGTCCACAGCCACAGGTCCACGTCCTCCACCCCCTCGCCGATCCTTCCGAGCACGGAGCGGACGATGCGCGGCCACCCCTCCTCGTTCACTTCCTTCGGATACTTCTTCACGAAGCGCAGCCGGTTGCGCACTCCGCTCTCCAGCACGCCCCGGTCGATGGGCTCCGCGGTGCCGCCGGCGAAGACGCCCATCCCGTCGGAGAGCGAGCCGTCCGCCGCCAGCTCCGACGCCAGGATCCCCGGCTCCTCCGACGCCTCCAGGACCACCGCCCCGGCGCCGTCGGCGAAGATGGTCACCGTCTTCTTGTCGCTGCGGTCCAGGAACTTGCTCATCGCGTAGACGGCGACCACCAGGACGCGGCGGTAGCGCTCGTCGGCGCGCAGGTACTTCCACGCCACGTCCAGCGCCGTGGCGAACCCCGCGCAGGCGCTGTTGACGTCGAAGGTGCCGGCGTCCGACCGCATCCCCAGCCGCCCGTGCAGCACCGACGCGGTGGCGGGGGAGACGTACTCTGGCGTGTCGGTGGAGACGATCAGCAGGTCGACGTCGGTGGATGCGAGCCCCGCGTCCTCCATCGCCCGCCGCGCGGCCTGCTCCGCCAGGTCCGCGGTGGACTGGCCGTCCGCGCACCAGCGGCGCTCGCGGATGCCCAGCGTATTGCGGACGAAGTCGTCCACGTCCTCGCCCAGCGCGGCGGAAAGCTCCGCGTTGGTGACGACGCGCTCGGGCACGTAGCTGCCGGTTCCGGTGATGACCGCGTGACGCAAGGAAGTGCGTGAGTGCGTGAGTGCGTGAGTGCGTGAGTGCGAAAATGCGTGTGTTGATACGTATTAGCAGCGGGGCGCGGAGGGCCCTCACCCGCGGCCTGGCGCCGCACCCTCTCCCGCGAGCGGGAGAGGGGATAAACTTCAGGTCCAGCCGGATTTGCCCGGCCGTTCGCCGTCGCAGGCTATTCCCTATTCCCTATTCCCTATTGAGCCCGTCCAGCAAATCGTTTTGATTGGGCGGGGCGCATCACCCGGGGACGTTTTCCGGACCGGCTGGGTTCCACTCCAGCACCTCCCGGGACGTCCTCGGGCGACCTTTTGAGTTTGGAGCAGCAGAAAGCACCCCTTC
>DATAAG010000594.1:0-4397 GCA_036260235.1 Longimicrobium sp. | reverse complement strand
GCCGTCCGCGCAGGCGGACATCACGTGGTCGCAGCCGCGGTTTCAACCGCCGGGGCGGGGGCGAGCCCCCGGTGCAGGATCGCCGCCCCCAGCCTGAGCGAGTGAACTCGCCGCAACGACCGCGGAAAGCCCCGCAAACTGCGCGGGGCTTCAACTGCTCGGGAACGGCCTTCGTGCACGCGGCGCCGCGTGCGGCAGGAACGGTCCGCGCAGGCGGACATCAGGTCGTCTCAGCCGCGGTTTTCAATTCAATCACCGGGGGTGGGGGGGCAGCAACACCCCTGTTAGATCCACTTGCGGCGGCGGAAGTAGGCGAAGAGAATGGCGCACACGGTGGCCATCAGCCCCAGCGCCCACGCGTAGCCGTAGCGCCAGTCGGTCTCGGGCATGATCTCAAAGTTCATCCCGTAAATGCCGGCGATCCAGGCCATCGCCATCAGGATGATGGACCAGGCGCCCATCACCCGCAGCGTCTCGTTCAGCTGGTGGGAGGCCAGCGAAAGCTGCCCCTCCATGGCCCCGTTCAGCAGGTCGCGCAGGGTGTCGATCTCCTCCGCCACGCGGATGGCGTGGTCGTGCACGTCCTGGAAGTACGGGATCATGTCCGGCTGCAGGAACGGGATGTCACGCCGCAGGATGGAGCCGATCAGCTCGCGCTCCGGACCCACCATCCGCCGGAACAGCGCCAGCTCCCGCCGCATAGACAGGATGGTCTGCATCCCCTCGCCGGCGTGCCCCTCCATCACCCCCGTCTCCAGCTCCGACACGCGCTCGGAGAAGTGGTCCAGCACGGGGAAGTAGCCGTCCACCACCAGGTCCACCAGCGCGTGGGCCAGCACGCTGGGCGCGCGGAAGCGGCCGGGAGCGGCGCGCCACCGGGCCAGCACTTCCTTCATCTCGTCGATGCGGTGGTCGTGCACGGTGACCACGTAGTTCTCGCCGATGAACGCGTGCAGCTCGTTCAGCGCCATCCGCCCCCGGTCGGGGTTGATGCGCGCGGCGTACATCACCAGGAAGAAGTACCCGGGATAGCGGTCGATCTTGGGGCGCTGGCGGCCGCGGACGGTGTCTTCCACGGCCAGCGGGTGGAACTTGAGCTCCCTGCGCAGGAACTCGCCCTCCACCTCGCCGGGGGCGGCGATGTCGATCCAGACGAGCGGCGGGTCGCCCTCCTTTCGCTCCTTGCGGCCGCGGTGGATGACGTCCAGCGCGTGGGGCACGGGGATGGCGTGCACCCCCGTGCCCGTCTCGCCGTACGCGTAGATGCGCGACCGCGGCTCTACGGCGGCGGCGTCTTCGCAGAGGGGGTCGACGATCTCGTCAGGCGGCCGTTCGGCGACGGTCATAGCCCGGGACGGTGTTGGTGACGGCAGCGGTGAGGACCTCCACGATCCCCAGGGCCACGTGCGGGGTCCAGACGTGCGTGTCGAAGCCGAAGAGCCAGGGCGAGACGGCCAGCAGCAGCCCGCCCAGCACGTCCAGCAGCAGGTGGGCGGGCATCTGCAGGCGCTTGACCACGCCCAGCTCGTAGTCGGTGAACAGGCTGTAGAGCAGAACGCCGGCGCCCAGCACCACCGGCACCCAGGTTTCCGCGCCGCCCTCGCCGAAGCCGAACACCCACGACGAGGCGATCAGCAGCGCGCCCAGCAGGTAGTCCAGCATTCCGTGAACGCGGGTGGGAAGTCGCATGGCAGCGCCCTCTCGCTGAAGCGGTGAAGCAGGTTTGGACCTCGCACACAACTGCCGCGGCGGCGCACGCTCGCAAGCGCCGCGCCGATCTACCTTTGTCTCAGGATGAAGGATCGCCGGGATTCCGCAAGGCGGCAGGCATTCTGACACCGCGGAGGGCCCCTCCCCCCGGCCCCCTCCCCGCTCGTTCCTCGCGGAGAGGGGGAGAACCGCGCCCCCTCCGGGCCCGCATTCCTCGCCCATCTTCCCGAGAAGCCCCTGGGGGAGGTGGGATGGGTCCGACAGATCGGGACGTTACGACGGGGCATCTCACTGCGCCCGCAGGGGGGCCCCTCCCCCCGGCCCCCTCCCCGCTCGTTCCTCGCGGAGAGGGGGAGAACTGCGGTTGCCGGTCAGGCACCATCGGCCGCACCGCAACTCAGGGGGTACAGCCGTCACCCCGTCACCCCGTCACCCCGTCACCCCATCACCCTACCGCCAGCCCTGCAGGATGCGGCCGTCCGGCGGGGGGAGGCCGGCGTCCGGATGCAGCCAGGCGGCGAGCGCCTCGATGCCCTCCACCACGCGCGGGCCGGAGCGGCTGAAGTACGCGCTGTCGCCCACGGCGGCGCGGCCCGCGTCGATGGCGGCGGCAGCCAGGCAGCGCAGGCGGGCGCGCGACTCGTCGGCATCCTGCCGGGCGCGGTCCATCGCGTAGCCGCAGGGGACCAGCAGCAGGCGGTCCGGATCCAGCCCCTCCGCCTGCGCCCAGGGGATCTCGCGCGAGTGTGAGCCGGCGGTACCCACCAGGTTGTCGCCGCCCGCGATCTCCACCATCTCCGGCACCCAGTGCCCGGGCGCGAACGGCGGGTCCAGCCACTCCAGCGCCAGCACCCGCGGACGGCGCCGACTCGCCACCACCTCGCGCACACGATCCACACGGTCCCGCAGCCGCGCCACGGCTTCCTCTCCGCGTCCCGATTCCCCCGCGGCGTCGGCGACCTGGTGCATGGTCCGGAAGATCCCCTCCAGCGAGTGCGCATCCAGCGACACGACGGCGGGCCGCCACGGCAGTTCCGCGACCGCGGCGTCCACGGAGCCGGTGGGCACGGCGCACACCTCGCAGACGGCCTGGGTGAGGATCACGTCCGGCCGCGCCTCGCGCAGCGCCTGCACGTCCACCTCGTACACGCTGCCGAACTCCAGCATGCAGCGCCGCACCTCGGCGTCGATCTGGCCGCTGCCGAGCCCCGCGGGATCGAAGCGCGACCGGCTGAGGCGCGGCAGGCGCAGCGCCTGGGGCGGCCAGTCGCACTCGTGCGAGATGCCCACGAGGTGGTCCTGCAGGCCCAGCGCGTACACGATCTCCGTGGCGCTGGAAAGCATCGACGCAATGCGCATCCGGTGCGGATCGGCTCAGTGCGGGGTGGGGCGGGAGATGGAGCGCGTTCCCGTCATCACCCGCAGGACGACCGGGGCCGGCTTTCCCTCCTCGCCGCGAAGAGGGAAATGTAGCTTCCAGCGCACCGGGTCGATACCGGGAAGGGTGCCGAGGGTGGACCAGCGGGTGACCTGGCGGCTCGTCTTGGCCTGCCAGGTGCGCAGGATGGGCCGGCGCAACGGCGGGACCGCAGGCGTGCGATTCGGCCCGGACGGATCTGTCTCCATCCAGGCCCGTTCCGACCGCATCCCGGTCTGCATCCGCGGTATTCCGTATTTCTTGTGATCCGTGCCGTTCCCAGGTAACGTGCGCATATGTTCGGCTTACGTATTCCCCGCGGTCCTCTTGCGTTCCACCAACCGGAGGAATCAGATGAACGGAAACGAGACATTCGCCATCTGGCTGAACAAGTACGCCCTGGCACTCCTGGAGATGCCGTTCCGGCACACGCTGCGTCCCCGGGAAGCGGGGTGGGAGATCGAGGTACTCGAGTCCGGACGGCTTCAGGCCCGGTTCACCGACGGGTTCCAGGAGCACTACGACGTGGAGCCGGGCGACACGCTGTTCGCCAGCGGCGAGGAGATCTACGTCACCTTCCAGCGCAGCCGGAAGGGTGGCCGCCCCGACGGCGAGGGGGGCGGGAAGGGCCAGGGTCCCCGCCAGCCCCCGGCGCAAAAGAAGGGCGCGCCGGAGCCGCCGGAGCGCGCCAGGGAGGCCGCACCACGCGCCGCCGCTCGCAGGAAGGGCCGCTAGGCGCCCCCGCTTTCCCTTCGCGAACGAACCCTTCAGCGGAACGTAGCCAGGAGCACATATGCCCGTACCCGTCGAAGTGCTCAACGACCTTGCCGCGACGCTGCGCATTAGCGCCGCCGGCGCCGCGCAGCCGGTGGCGGGGCAGCCCGTCACCGCCGGAATCGTCCCGCCGCTCGACCAGCTCCAGGTCACGGACGTCCTGAACGGGAACCTGAACCTGACCTGGGTGACCAAGGACGTGCGCTACAACGCCGCGACGCTGGAACCGTCGCTCCTTCCCGCCGACCTGAACCCCCGCATCCTGGGCGGCATCCCCCTGGGCGGCGTGAGCCCGCTGCCGGGCGTGCCGGGGGTGCTGGGACAGCTGGCCGGAACGATCCCGCTCTCCTCCGCGGCGAGCATTCCCGTGGGGCTGGAAGTGGAGTGGAGCGTCCGCCACCCGTCGGGCGCGCCCCTGACGCCGGGCACCGATTTCCTGGCGCCCGCCGGGCTCACCAGCCCCGGCGTGAACATCATCTTCGCGCCCGTCGTCCGG
>DATAAG010000593.1:0-2891 GCA_036260235.1 Longimicrobium sp. | reverse complement strand
GGGGTGCTGGGGTGATGGAGTGATGGAGTGATGGAGTGAACGGGCAGGTTCGGGTGAGACGGCCGGCGCCCGCTTCAACCCGGTGGCGGGACAGCGGATGGCGTACGCAGCGATTTCGCAGGGTGCGTTTCTCCCCCTCTCCGCGAGGAACGAGCGGGGAGGAGGCCGGGGGGAGGGGCCCTCGGGGTCGCAGAGTGATGCCCCTCGTGCCGTCCCGATCGATCGGTCCCCAACCTCCCCCAGGGGTTTTTAGGGGAGGTGGGCGAGTAATGCGAGCCCGGAGGGGGCGTGGGTGCGGCACGATGCCGGAACAGTCACAGTCCTCCCCTCTCCTGGCGCAGTTTGCGAGGGATCGGGGAGGGGCACTACGGCAGGCGCGACCGCAGCAGCTCGATCACGGCCTCGGGGTTGTCGGTGTTGATCCAGTGGCCGCCTTCCAGCCGGTGCAGGTGCACGCGCCCGTTCGCCGTCCCCGCCATCTCCACCCGGCGCTCCGCCTCCTCGTCCAGCGAGTTGCTCTGCGTCGCCTTCACGACGTGGATCTCCACCTCGGCCGGCGGGTGCACCAGCACCTCCCACAGGTCCGTGCGAAAGTAGTCGCGCAGCATCTCCTCCATCACGTCCCAGTCGATGCGCCAGCGGTAGCGCCCCTCCGCCGGCTCCAGGTTGATCGCCAGCCACCGCGCCAGCCCCTCGTCGTAGCCGGCGCCCTGGATGGCGGACACCGCCTCCGCGCGCGACGCGAACTCCGGCGGCAGGGCCCGCATGGAGTCGATGATCCGCCACGCGCTCCCCTCCGGCTCGCGAACCACCAGGGTGGAATCCATCACCCACACCTGGCGCAGCTCGCGGCCGTGGTGCTGCGCGTACATCAGCGCCACCTTGCCGCCGAACGAGTGCCCCATCACGGCCGCCGCGTGAAAGTCCAGGTGCTCCACCAGGCGGTCCACGTCCGCGGCGCTGGCCGCCAGCGTGTGCGGCGGGGCGAACCCCTGCGACTGGCCGTGGTTGCGCAGGTCCACCAGCAGCACCCCCCACTCCGGCCGCGCCTCCGCCAGCCGCCGCGCGATGGTGCCCCAGTTGCGCCCGCTGCCGTAGATTCCGTGCAGCATCAGCAGCCACAGCTTGGGCTCGGCGTCCTTTGCCGCGACGCGGATGTGATGGAGGATGGGCTGCTCTGACATGGCCGTATCGGTTTCGCGGAGAAGTTCGGCGGCGCGGATTGTAGCGCAAGGGACCGCGCGGCGCGACAGCGCAACTGGCCGAACTCCCCGCCTGAGCGGGTGAACCCGCCGCAACAAGGGCGGAAAGCCCCGCAAACTGCGCGGGGCTTCAACCGCTCCGGGACTGCCTCTGTGCACTCTGGCCGACGTGCGGCAGGAACGGTCCGCGCAGGCGGACATCGCGAAGTTCCAGCGGCGAATTCATTCGCTCATCGCGAGGGGGGCCATCCTCCGGCCAGCGGGGGTCCGAGGGGTTGACATCGGATGCCGAGACAGTTATCTTAGTTCTGTAATTCTTACGGCGAGGATATCGCGATGGCGGACAATGCGGAGCAGACGGAGCGGGCGCTGAAGCTGTGGGTGGTGCTGTCGCGGGCCTACTCGGCCGTGCAGGCGCACTCGCTGGCGGACATCGCCCGCCACGACATCTCGCCCGGGGAGTTCGCGGTGCTGGAGGTGCTGCACCACAAGGGCCCGCTGCTGCTGGGGGAGGTGCAGCGCAAGATCCTGGTCACCAGCGGCGGCGTGACGTACCTGGTGGACCGGCTGGAGGCCAGGGGGCTGGCGGAGCGCCGCCGGTGCCCCACCGACCGCCGCGCGTACTACGCGGCGCTCACCCCGGCCGGCGAGGCGCTGATCACCGAGATCTTTCCCGCCCACGCGCAGGCCGTGCGGCGCGCGCTCGGCGGGCTGGACGAGGCGGAGAAGGACGAGGCCATCCGCCTGCTGCGCGAGCTCGGGCGGCACGCGGCGGAGCTGGATACGAACGGGGGATGATCGGTTTTCGCGGCCATTTATCTTAGAACTTTAAATCAAACTACAATAAATCAAATCGGTGTAGCAACTGCGGCGGCCCTCCGGCCCAGGCCGCCGCGTCCGAGTGACGGGCCAGAGAAAACACACGAAAACGGAGACGAGGACGATGAGCATCGCCACCGAGACCACCACGACCACCTGGAACATCGACCCGGCGCACACCACGGTCGAGTTCTCGCTCAAGCACCTGATGATCAGCACCGTGCGCGGCCACTTCGGCGCGGTGAACGGCACCATCGTGCTGGACGAGGAGAACCCCGCCAGCTCGTCGGCGACGGCGGAGATCGACGTCACCAGCATCGACACGCGCCAGGAGCAGCGCGATGCGCACCTGCGCTCGCCGGACTTCTTCGACGTGGAGAAGTTCCCGGCGATCACCTTCCGGAGCACCCGCATCGAGGCGCTGGGCGGCGGCCGCTACAACGTGTACGGCGACCTGACGATCCGCGACGTGACCCGCGAGGTGGTGCTGGAGACCACGGACGAGGGCCGCGGCGGCGACCCGTGGGGCGGCGAGCGCGCGGCGTTCAGCGCGACGACGAAGATCGACCGGCGCGACTACGGCCTGACCTGGAACCAGGCCCTGGAGACCGGCGGCGTGCTGGTGGGCAACGACATCAGGATCACGCTGGAGGTGCAGGCCGTGAAGGCGGCCTGACCCTCGGCCGGCGGCACCTTTGCGGCGCCCCTTCCCGACACGGCTCGGGGAGGGGCGCCCCTTCAGGAGAGGAGGGCGGAATGGAGCTGACCACGACGGGCTTTCACCACGTGACGCTGGTCTCGGCGGACCTGCGCCGCGCGCTGGCGCTGTACGGCGGCGTGCTGGGGCTGCGGGTGGCGGGGGAGGAGGCG
>DATAAG010000592.1:0-11827 GCA_036260235.1 Longimicrobium sp. | reverse complement strand
GCCGCGGCGGAGCTGGCCCGGGTCTCGGCGCGCATGCGGCTGTCCCCGCCCCGCATCCCCCTCCTTTCCAACGTCACGGGGACGTGGATGACGGAGGCGGAGGCGACCGACCCGGGCTACTGGGCGCGCCACCTGTGCGAGCCCGTGCGCTTCGACGCGGGCATGGCCGAGCTGCTGGGCGACCCGGACCGCGTGCTGGTGGAGGTGGGCCCCGGACAGACGCTGGGCGGCTTCGCGCGGCAGCGGCCGTCCGCGCCGGGCCGCCCCACCCCCCTGGCCGTGGGATCGCTGCGCGCCGCGGGGGAAGAGACGGCCGACGAGGCGTACCTGCTGGCCGCGCTGGGACGGCTCTGGACCGCGGGAGTGGCCCCCGACTGGCGCGGCGTCTTCGCGGGCGAGCGCCGCGGGCGGGTGCCCCTTCCCACCTACCCGTTCGAGCGCTCCCGCTACTGGGTGCGCCCCGCGGACGCCGCGAAGCCGGCGGATGAGGCCCCCCCGGCGGGGATCGGCGCGTCCACGGCGTCGGGGGCCCCGGGGATGACGCGCTCGCCGCGGGAGGTCCTCTCCCTCTCCGAAGCGTACGTGGCGCCACGGGGGGAGACCGAGCGGAAGCTCCAGGACCTGTGGGAGCGGCTGCTGGGCGTGGAGGGGATCGGCGCGAACGACAACTTCTTCACGCTGGGCGGGCACTCGCTGCTGGGGACGCGGCTGATCGCCCGGGTGCGGCAGGAGATGGGGGTGGAGCTGCGCATGGAGGCGCTCTTCCGCTCCCCCACGATCGCCGCCATGGCCGCGGAGATCACGGCGGCGAAGCTGCGCGCCGTGGACCCCGCCGCGCTGGAGGAGGCGCTGGACGAGGTGCTCCGGCTGGACCCCGAACAGGTGCGTGCCCTGCTGGACGGCGAGCCGGCACCGGCCGGCGCCCGCGGCGCGGGAGCGTGATCCGCGCCAGACGCATGATCGACCTCGTCCCCGGGTACGGGAAAAGATGGGTCTCACGCGGCGTCAACGGAGGAAACGGACTTCGAACTCCGCTGACTCCGTTGACTCCGTGTGAGGCGAAGTCCGTCGCGGTCCGTAGACCGCATCCACCGGTGTTCCAGGCAGATCCCGCATGACACTGCTCGCCGACCGCATCGCCGGGCTGACCCCCGAACAGCGCGAGCTGCTCCTTCGCCGGCTGGCGGGCCCCGCGGGCGCGCCCACGGGGCCCGCGCCCGGCGCCATCCGTCCCCGCGCGGACCGCGACGGACCGGCGCCGACCTCGCGCGGGCAGGAAAACCTGTGGATGCTGGACCAGCTGGACCCCGGGTGCCCGTCCGGCAACATCGGCTATCCCGTGCGCCTGCGCGGGCCGCTGGACGCCGCCGTGCTGGAGCGCGCCTTCGCCGAGGTGGTGCGCCGCCACGACGCGCTGCGCACCACCTTTCCGCTGGCGGACGGCATCCCGGTGCAGCGCGTCTCCCACGATCCGTTCGCCGGAATCCTGTTCCGCGACCTGTCCACCCTCCCCCGGGCCGAGCGCGAAGCGCAGGTGCGGGCGCACGTGGGGGCGGAGCTGCAGCACCGCTTTTCGCTGCTGGAGGGCCCGCTCCTGCGCGTCACCCTGCTGCGGCTGTCGCCCGACGAGCACGTGCTGGTGGTGATGATGCACCACATCGTGAGCGACGGGTGGAGCATGGACGTGCTCTTCCGCGAGCTGGCCGCGCTCTACGGCGCCTTTTCGCGGGGCCTTCCCTCACCCCTCCCCGAGCTTTCCCTGCAGTACGGGGACTGGACCGCGTGGCAGCGCGAGCAGCTGGCGGGCGGGGGGATGGAGGAGCTGGTGGCGTACTGGCGCCGCACGCTGGCCGGCGCTCCTCCGGTGCTGGAGCTTCCCGCGGACCGGCCCCGCCCCGAAAACCTGATCCAGCCCTCCGGGTGGGCCACCGGATTTCTCCTGCCCCGCCAGGCGACGGACGGGCTTCGCGCGCTCTGCCGCGCGGAGGGCGCGACCCCGTTCGCGGGGCTGCTGACCCATTTCAAGGCGCTCCTGCTGCGCTGGACCGGCGAGGCGGACCTGGTGGTGGGCACCGTGGTGGCAAGGCGCACCCACGTGGAGATCGAGCCGCTCATCGGCTACTTCATCAACGCGCTCGCGCTGCGCACCCGGCTGGACGGCGACCCGTCCTTTCGCCAGGCGCTGCGCCGCGTGCGCGACACCGTCTCCGGCGCGTACGCGCACCAGGACCTGCCGTTCGAAGTGCTGCTGGAGGAGCTGCGTCCGGAGGTGCGCGCGGGGTACCCGCCCGTCGTGCAGGTGCAGTTCATCCTGCAGAACGCCACCGGGGAGATGCAGCTGCCGGGGGTGGAGATCGAGCGGCTCCCCATCGACCGCGGCGCGGCGGAGGTGGACCTGACCCTGACCGCGGTGGAGCAGGAGGACGGCAGCGTCGGGTTCAGCCTGGAGTACTCCACCGAGCTGTGGGACGCGGCGACGGTGGAGCGCCTGGGCCGCGCGCTGCTGCACCTGGCCGCCGCCGCCGTCTCCGCTCCCGACCAGCCGCTCTCCACGCTGGCGCTCCCGGAGGGGGCGATGGACGGGCTGGGCCGCCGCGGGCTCGACGCCCCCGCCTCCGCCCCGCCTCCCGCGGCCGTGGAGGCGTCCGCCCCCGGGCGCGAGTGGCAGCCGCTGGCGCTTTCCGCGCGGACGGCGAACGCGCTCGAGGAGGAGGCGGCGCGGCTGGCGGGGCTCCTGCGCGCGCACCCGGAGCTCCCGCTGGCCGACGTGGCGTCCGCGCTGGCGCGCCGCCCCGCGTTCGCGCACCGGCGCGTGGTGCTGGTGCGCCGGGACCAGGACGCCGCGGCGGCGCTGGAAGACGGTGCGCCGGGGCGGATGCTGGACGGTGTCGCGGAGGGGAGCGGCGCGCCCGTCGTCTTCCTCTTTCCCGGCGAGGACTCCGTCTCCGTGGGGACGGGGCGCGGGCTGTACGACGCCGAGCCCGTCTTCCGCGCCGAGGTGGACCGCTGCGCGGAGCTGCTGCGACCGCACCTGGGGCTGGACCTGCGCGAGGTGCTGTACCCCGCGGATCCGGGAGAGCCGTCCGCGGCGGAGCGCCTGGGGCGGGCGGAGCTGGCGCAGCCGGCCGCGGTGGCGTTCGGGCTCGCGCTGGCCCGGGTGTGGGCGTCGTGGGGGATCCTCCCGGAGGCGGCCATGGGCCACGGGGTCGGCGAGCTCACCGCGGCGTGCGCCGCGGGGGTGCTGCCGCCGGAGGACGCGCTGGAGCTGGCGGCGGCGCGCGGGCGGTGCATCGGCCAGCTTCCCCCCGGCGCCCGGCTGGACGTGGCGCTGCCGCCCGGCGCGGTGGAGCCCTTCCTGGTGCCCGGGGCGGCGGTCGCGGAGGTGAACGCGCCCTCCGCCTGCGTTGTGGCCGGGCGCGAGGGGCCGGTCGCGGAGGTCGAGCGCCGTCTGCGCGAGGCCGGGCACCCGGTGCGGCGCCGCCCGGCTCCCTTCGGCTTCCGTTCACCGCTGGTGAAGCTGGCGAGCGCCCGGCTGCTTCCCGTCGCCGCGCGGATGCGATGGTCGCCGCCGCGGGTCCCGCTCGTCTCCGCCGCCACCGGCACCTGGCTCACCGCCGACGAGGCCACGGACCCCGCCTGGTGGGCCTTCCAGTTCCGCCAGACGGTGCAGTTCGATGCCGGGGTTTCCGAGCTGCTGCGCGAGCCCTGGCGCCTGCTGCTGGAGGTGGGGCCGGGGACGACGCTCCGCGGCTTCGTCGCCGGCCGCGCGGCGGGCGAGGGGGCGGCGCCGCGGGTGGTCGCCTCGCTGGGCGGGGAGGACGCGGGGCTGCCGGAGCCGGCGCGGCTGCTCGGCGCGCTGGGCGGGCTGTGGGTACAGGGCGCGTCGCCGCACTGGCCCGCGGTATGGGCAGGGGAGCGCCGCCCCCCCGTGCCGCTCCCCGATGATGACGCCGCTCGCGCGGGCGCCCCGCCGCCGGCCGCGGTCCCCGCCGGTGCCGAGGCGGAGCACCCGGGCGCTCCGGTCCCGGCCGCGGCGTGATATGATACGGATCCTGAACGGGATGCGTGAGGTTCCTTCCTTTCCCGGATCCCGGATGATGCCCTTCAGTTCATCCCCGCCAGGTACGCCGCCACGGCCCGGGCGATGGGCTGGGCGGTGTGGGACTCGTAGTAGCTGAACGCCGGGCTGGGGTTCACCTCGAAGCAGAAGACGCGGCCGTCGGGGGTGAGCTTCAGGTCCACCCCCGCGAACGCCAGCCCCAGCGACCGCGCCAGCGTGGCGCAGCGGTCCGCCAGCCGCGGGTCCAGCTCCACCGGCTCCAGCTCGGCGTCGCTCCCCTGGCGCTCGGCGTAGCGGTAGTCGGTGGCGCCGGTGTGGATGGCGGTGGCGAACACCCGCGCGCCCACCACGTGCACCCGCACGTTGGTGCCGTCGACGAAGGCCTGGAACTGCGTGGGGCACCAGCGGATGCGCTCCAGCCGCTCCAGGTCGTCCTCTTCCAGCGTCTGCACCACGGAGCGCACGCCGCTCAGCGACTTGTACACGATGCGCCCGTGCCGCCGCCGGAACCGCCGCACCGCGTCCGGGTCGGTCGTCACCAGGGTCTCCGGGACGTGGAACCCGTGGCGGCGGATGAGCTGCGACTGGTACGGCTTGGACGAGTTGCTCGCCATCGCCGCCGCGCGGTTGACCACGCGGGCCGGGGCGATCTCCGTCCAGCGCAGCAGCGCCTCGTGCAGCGCGCGGCAGCGGGCGCGGCGGGGGGAATCCCCCGGCTCGCCCTCCAGCTCCGGGAGCAGGCGGTCGTCCATCAGCCGCGCGTAGATCCCGCCGAACGCCTCCAGCGGCCACGCCTCGCGATCGATCCGCAGCTCCCCGCCGGTCTTCCCGCCGCGAATCTCGACCCGCAGCGCCACGTCGTCGAACCGCCGCTGGTTGAAGAAGACGCAGGGCGCCCCCAGCGCATCCATCTCCCGCCGCACCCGCGCCATCGGCCCCTCGGAGGGGATGCCGCAGAGCAGGATGAGGTGGCGGGGTGACGGGGTGACGGGGTGAACGGGTGAGGGGGTGAACGGGTGGTGGGGTGAGCGGGAGGCCGGAGCCCGATCCCTGGACCCGTCCCCCCGGAGCGCGCGGGCGATGGCATCCAGCAGCGCATCGCCGCCGGGGACCAGGTCCGGGAGCGGCGTCGCGCCGGCGAAGGTCCATGCGCCGCCGTCATCGACCGTGAAGCCGATGCCGAGCAGCGTGGCGTCCGCCATCTCCGCCAGCCGCCGGCATCCTTCCGCCACCTCCGCCGGCACATTCCTGCCGGCCACCTCGCCCGCGACGACGTAGACGGTCCGCGCCGGCCCCGCACCCGCCGGGGCTGGACTCGGGCCGTCGCTCCCCACGTGGTGCGCGGGCGTCGCGAGACCCGCCCACGCCGCCAGCGACGCCCACTCGGACGCGTGCCGCCACGCGCCGCAGAGGCCGTACGGCGCCGGCCGCCCGAGCATCGGCGCGGGGAGGGCGTGCAGCCAGCTCAGGTGGAACGCGGCCAGCTCCTGCCGCGCGTACTCGCGGTCCTCCGGGTGCGCCACGTCCGGGCCCGGCACCGCGGCCAGGCGGTTCAAAACGCCGCGCACGCCGGCGGCGCGGACGGCGCGCCCGTCCGCCAGCGTGATCTCGACGTCCGTGCCGTCCGTGCCCACGCGGTGCTCCCAGCGCGCGCCGGCGAGCGACTCCGCGTCGATCCATTCCAGCGGCTCCAATCCTCTATCCGCCAGCCCGCGCCACGCCCAGCGGGCGGAGGCATCGGCGCGGGAGCCCAGCACCAGGTACATCGCCACGTCTCCTGATCGAAAAGCGGGAAAGAATTCGCCTCACACGGAGTCAACGGAGTCAACGGAGGGAACTGACAAGGCTGTACTCCGTTACCTCCGTCGACTCCCTGTAAGGCCACCTCTGTTCTCCGGTCTCGCGGGGGCGCGGGCGACGGGCGCGATCCTGCACCCGCCCGTCGCCCCATCACCCCATCACCCCTCCAGGTCCTCCTCCCGCAGCGGGCTCAGGTCCAGGTCCGGCCGCAGTTCCGGGGAGATGAAGTGCCGCTGGCCGCCCGCGCCGCCGTCGCCGGCGGCCTCGGGCTGGAACGCGTCACCGACGAAGCCGAACTCGGCGTCCTTGGTATCCTTGCGCTCCTTCGCCAGCGTCTTGTCGCCCTCCTTCTCCTTGAACTCCTTCTCCTCCTTCAGCTCCTTGTCCTCCTTGGTCTTGTCGAACTCCTTGGTCTTGTCGAAGGTCTTCTCGAAGTCCTTGATCTCCTTGGTTTCCTTCGACCTGGGGACCACGGTGAAGGCGAGGGCGCTGGACGCCGTGCCCCCCGGCGTGGTGACCGAGAGCGGGCCGGTGAAGCCGCCCGCCGGCACCGTGGCCGTCAGCGACCCGGGGCCGGTGACCGTGAACGGCGCCAGGACGCCGTTGAAGCTCACCGCCGAGGCGCCGGCGAAGTTCTCGCCGATCACCTCCACCGCCATCCCCGCCGCGCCGGACGCGGGGGAGAAGCCGGCAACGAGGGGCGCCGGCACCGCCACCGTGAGCCCCACCGCGATCGGCGCGATGGCGACGCCCGCGGCCGCGGCGCTCACCGTGAGCTGCCGCGTCCCCACCGGCGTGGCCGCGCTGGTGGCGACGGTCAGCACCGACGAGGCGCCCGTGGTGGGGTCCGCGCTGAACGACGCGGTGGCCCCCGCCGGCAGCCCCGCGACCGCCAGGTCCACCGGGCCGGTGAAGCTGGTGCGCGCCAGGCTGATGGTGTAGCTCACCGCCTGACCCGCGCGCACCGTGGCCGCCGCCGGCGAGGCGGAGAGCACCACGCTCGCGGGCTGCGTGACGGTGAACGAGGCGCTGCTCTGCACCGTCACCCCCGCCGCCGTGCCCACCGTGATCGGCCCGGTGGCGGCGCCCTGCGGCACCACGGCGATGAGCTGGCTGGCGGAGGTGACGGTGAACTGCGCCGCCACCGCGCCGAACTTCACCGACGTGACGCTGGTGAGCTGGGTGCCGCTGACGGTCACCCGCGTCCCCACCGGCCCGCTCGCCGGCGTGAATCCCGTGATGGTGGGGGCGTTCACCACCACCACCAGCTCCACCGTGGCCGGCGTCACCGTGGCGCCGGTCGCCCGGCCGCCGATGGTGAGCCGGTAGCGCCCGATCGGCGTGCTGGTGGACGGCCGCACGGCCAGGGTGGAGCGGGTGCCCGTCGTCGGGTCCGCGTTGAAGGCGGCCGACGTTCCCGGCGGCAGCCCGCTCACCATCAGGTCCACCGCGCCCGCGAACGCCGTGCGCTTCAGCTCCACGGTGTACCCGGCCGTCTGGTTGGGCGCCAGTGTCAGCGAGGCGGGCGTGGCGGAAAGGACCACGGTGGGCTGGATGACGGTGAACGGCACCGCGCTCTCCGCCCGTCCGCCCGGCGTCACCACCACCACCGGCCCCGTCGTCGCGCCCGCGGGCACCGTCGCGGTGATCGTCGTCGCCGAGACGACGGTGAACGACGCCGCGTCCATCCCGTTGAAGCGCACCGCCGCCGCGCCGAGCAGGTCCGTCCCGGTGATGGTCACCGTCGTCCCCGGCGCGCCGCTGGCCGGCTGGACCGCCGTGATCCGCGGGGGATTGCCCACCAGGACGGTGAACGGCTCCTCGCCGGCCGCCACCCCCTGCGGCGTCTGCACCGTGATCGGCCCGCTCGTCGCGCCCACCGGCACCCTCGCCTGGATGGAGCGGATGGAGACGATGGGATCCGCCGCCGGCAGCCCGTTGAACCCCACGATCGTCTCGCCGGGGACGAAGTTCTCGCCGGTGATGGTGATGGTGTCCATCTCCCGCCCGCGCTTCGGGTCGAAGGCGGCGATCGACGGACCGCCGACCACCAGCTCCTGGGCGGTGGGGGCGCTGCGGCCCTGCGGCGTCTTCACCAGCAGCGGTCCCGTGATCGCCCGCGCGGGGACCACGACGCGCAGCGAGGCCGGCGAATCCACCGCCGCCGGGACCCGGACGCGCCGCTCGCGCCCGCGGAAGACGACCGTCGTCGCGCCGGCGACGAAGCTGGCGCCGGTGACCGTCAGCTCCGTCCCCTCCCGCGCGCTGGCGGGGGCGAAGGCGGCGATGGAGGGCGGGGTGACCGCCGCCGTCACCGAGAACGGCGCCTCGCTGGCGAGGGTGCCGCCCGGCGTGACGACGGTCACCGTCCCGCTCGTCGCGCCGTCCGGCACCTCGGCCACCAGGGTGCCGTCGGCGTTCACCTCGAAGTCCGCGGAGGGGACGCCGTTGAAGAGGACGGCCGTCGCGTCCGCCACCCCGGCGCCGCTGAGGACCACGTCGATCCCCACCGGCCCGCTGGCGGGGGTGAGGGCCGCGAAGGCGCCCAGGGGCGGGAGCACCACCAGCTCCACGAAGACGGGGTCGATGGTGACCCCCTCCGCGCGGGCGTCGATCCGGAGCAGCCGCGACCCCTGCGGCGCGGTGCGCAGGGTGTTGACCACCAGCCCCGCGGTCGTCCCGGGGACCGGGTTCGGATCCGCGCCGGCGGAGATCTCCAGCGCCCCCGTGTCCACCGTGAAGCTCACCGGGCCGTCGAAGGCCGTCCGCTCCAGGGTGATTCCGTAGAAGGTCGACTGCCCGGCGTTGACCACCCGCGTCGGCGGCTCCACGCGCACCTTCACCGCCGGCTGGATGAAGGTGAACGGCATGGGGCTCTCATCCCGCCCCCCGGGCGTGACCACGGCCACCGGGCCGGTGCTGGCCCCGACCGGGACGGTGGCCCGGATGGTGGACGCGTCGACGACCCGGAACTCCGCCGCGTCCTTTCCGTTGAAGCGCACCGCGGACGCGTTCAGGAAGTTGGAGCCCGTGATGGTCACCCGCGTCCCCGGCGGCCCGCTGGTGGGGTCGAGCGCGTCGACCTCCGGCGCGGGGACGGTGAGCACCGTGAACTGCTCGCCGCTGGTCGCCGTTCCCAGCTGCGTTTCCACCGTGATCGGCCCGCTGGTCGCGCCCATCGGCACCATCGCCAGGATGGAGCGCACGGAGACGGTGGGGTTCACCGCCGCCACGCCGTTGAAGCGCACCGTCGTCTCGCCCGGGACGAAGTTGTCGCCCGTAATCGTCACGTCGGCGCCGACTCCGCCGCGCTTCGGCATGAAGTCGCCGATCCGCGGCCCGCCGATCACCAGCTCCCGCGCGCTGGGGGCGCTCTTGCCCTGCGGCGTCTTGATCACCAGCGGCCCGGTGACCGCCCCCACCGGCACCGTCACCCGCAGCTGCGTCTGCAGGTCCACCGTCGCCGGCACCCGGATGCGCCGGTCGCGCCCGCGGAAGACCACCGTGGTGGCGCCCGCGACGAAGTTCGTTCCCACGATGCCGATCTCCGCCCCCTCGCGCGCGCTGGCGGGGGTGAAGGCGACGATGGAGGGCGGGCTGGCCGCCGCCGTCACCGCGAACGAGCCGGTCAGGGTGCCGCCCGGCGTCACCACGCTCACCGTCCCGCTCGTCGCGCCGTCCGGCACCTCGGCCAGCACGGTCCCGTCCGCGTTCACGAAGAAGTCCGCGGAGGGAACGCCGTTGAAGAGGACGGCCGTCGCGCCCGCCAGCTGCGCGCCGGAGAGGACGACGTCGATCCCCACCGGGCCGCTGGCCGGCGAAAGCTGCACGCCGCCCGTCCCCGTGACGGTGAACGGCGCCTGCGCCGGTCCGCCCGGCGTGGTGACCCGCACCGGCCCGGTGACGGCGCCCTGCGGGACGGTGACCTCGATCCGCCGCCCCATGTCCAGGAACACCGGCGCCAGCCCCTCGCGGGTGCCGCCGTTGGGCCCGGTGAAGGAGACGGTGCTGGCCGGCGACGAGACGGCGAGCAGGTTCTGCCCCAGGATGGCGATCCGCGCGTTCACCGGCGCGCTCGGCGGATCGATCGCGGCGATGGAGGGCGCGGGGAAGGGGAGCACCGTGAAGAGGAGGGTGCTCGTCGTGGCTCCCCGCGGCGTGGCGACGGTGACGGGCACCTGCAGCGCCCCCTGCGCCGGGGTGCGCAGGATCGGCACGCCGGCGGCGATCCGCGTGTCGTCCAGCACCCGGAACCCGGCGGAGACGCCGCCGAACTGCACCGACGTGGCGCCGGTGAGCTTCCGCCCGCTGATCGTCACGCTCTGCTCGAAGAACGCCTGCGCGGGGGTGAAGCCCGTGATCACCGGCGCGCCGGAGGGGATGGTGACCACGCCGTCGCTGTCGTCCATCGTCTCCAGCGCGGTGTTGGCGATGCGCGCGACCACGCGGATGCGGCCCACCAGCTCCACCCCCGGCGCCACGAAGTCCTGCGGCACCGTCCACAGGAAGCTCTGCGCGGTGCCGGGGAGGCCGGTCTCGATCGGCGTGATCCGGCCGTTGCTCTCCACGAACTGCACGCGGTGGTTGGTGGCGCCGCTGCTGGTCCAGCGGATGTCCAGCATCGCGCCGCGCTCCACGGTGACGTTCGCGGCCGGCGCGTTCACCTGGACGAACAGCCCGCGCACCGTGACCACGGCCTCGCTGTCGTCGGACCTCTGCTCGCCCGTGAGGTCGTTGTTGACCACCACACGGATGACGCCCGCGCGCTGCTGGCCGGGCGCCGCGAAGTCGACCGGGATGTTCCAGGTAGCCGTGCGCGCGCTCCCGTCCAGCCCCGTGGCGATGGGCGTCACGGTGCCGTTCGGCTCCACGAACTGCACGCGCTGCCGGGTGCCCCCGCTGCTGGTCCACTCGATGGGGAGCATCCCGCCCACGTGCACCGTGGTGGCCGCCGCGGGCCTGGTGACCATCACCGTGACCGCGGGCGGCTTGCGTACGGTGACGACGGCCTCGCTGTCGTCGGGCACCTCCCGGTCCGTGAAGACGTTCCTGGCGACGACGCGGATGACCCCGCGCTTCTCCTGCCCGGGCGCGACGAAGTCCGCGGGGACGTTCCAGGTGAAGCTGCGGGCGTTGCCGTCCAGCCCCGTGGCGATGGGCGTGATGGTGCCGTTCGTCTCCACGAACTGCACGCGGTGGTTGGTGGCGGCGGAGCTGTTCCACTGGATCGGCAGCGACGCGCCGGCGTCCACGGTGGCGCTGGCCGCGGGCGCGGTCACCTGCACGGTGGGCTCGCTGCGGACGATGAACGGCTGGTCGCTCAGGTCGCTCGTCTGCTCGCCGGTGACGGTGTTGGTGACGACGACGCGCACGCGCACCGCCACCGCCGCCTGGCCCGCGGGAACCAGCGTGGCGGGCACGTCCCAGGGCACGCTGCGCACGTCGGGCGCGAGCCCCGTGGCGATGGGGGTGAAGCTGATGCCGTCCAGCGTGTACTGCACCCGCTGGTTGGTGATGTCGCCGGCCGCGGTCCAGGTGACCGTGGTGCGCGCCCCGGCGGCCAGGATCTCGCCGCCGTTGGGCGCGGTGACCTGCACGGTGGGGGCGGCTGCCAGGAGCACCGCCCCGGTGGTGTTGGTAGTGGAATCGAACTCGTCCGACATGATCGGTCTCCTCGTGCTGCTGTGCGATGGATTGTGGGATCCGGGAGAGGAGACGGCTCTCGTGGGTACCGCACGCGCCGCCCCGCCGGGGCGCGTCGTCGTCGTCGCGCCTCGGCGATTCCCGTGACGGGGACTGGCCCCCGATTGAGGTCCCGGGGATGCCGTGCATCGCTTCCGGGTGGCGGCAATGGTAGGGACCGACGGTGTTCATCCTCCACGCCAACAATTGCTCAGATTCTGCTCATGGGCGGCGTGACAGGGTGATGGGGTGATGGGGTGATGGGGTGATGGAGGTGATAGGGTG
>DATAAG010000591.1:0-3872 GCA_036260235.1 Longimicrobium sp. | reverse complement strand
GCTATTCCGGCGCGGCGCCGGCACCCCGCCGCACCGGGGACCTGCCGATCCGGATGGTGCCCACCCTTCGAGGTCCAGGGGTCCTTCTGGCCGAGGCTCCTCACCGACGCGCGACGCACACGGAACGAGGAAGCGGGTGTGGCGCCCGGGGGTCGCCGGGCGCATGCGTGCAAAGGCGGATCCGGGGCGCGAGGAGTGGTGCATTTCTGGCAGAGGGGCAGGAGGCCAACCCCAAAGCGGAAACGCCGACGCCCCGAGCCCCGGCGGCGTCGGGATTCCGCGGCGGCCGAACGGCTCACCTTTGCGCCGGAGTCCTGCCCATGCCCGTTCCCCGCGACGTACTGGCGGCCAAGACAGCCCTGAGCGCGCGGCTGCTCCGGCCGGGCGCCACCCCTCCCACGCCAGATCCGTTTGCGCACCGTGTCGCGGACGCGGTGGAGCTCGCCAGCCGCAACGTGCACGCGGTGGGTGTGGGGCGAAAGCGGGTCGCGGGAGAGGAAACCCCGGTGATGGCGGTGCGGCTGTACGTGGCCAGAAAGCTGCCGCTGTCGCTGGTGCGCCCCGAGGACCGGCTGCCGGAGCACGTCGACGGCATTCCGACGGACGTCATCGAGTCGCCGCCGGCCGTGGCCATGGCCGCCCCGCAGTGCACGGTGGACCGGCAGCAGCAGCAGCGGCCGCTCATCGCGGGGATCAGCACCGCGCACCCGACCATCACCGCTGGCACGCTGGCCTGCTTCTGCCGCTCGACCATGCCGGGGGACGACCCGGCGTCGGTGTACGTGCTGAGCAACAACCACGTCTACGCCGCCGTGAACGGCGGCCACCCGGGCGACCCGCTCCTGCAGCCCGGCCCGCGGGACGGCGGCACCGCCGCGGACGCCATCGCGGACCTGGCGCGCTTCGTCCCCCTGGCGCTGGTGCACAACGTGACCGGGCCGGTGACGGGCGGGCCCGTGAACCAGGTGGACGCGGCCCTCGGCCGCCTGCACCAGGGCGTGCAGTTCACGAACGCCGTCTGCACCATCGGCGAGGTCACCGGGACTGACGTCGCGCACGAGGGAATGGCGGTGCGCAAGCACGGCCGCACAACGGGGTACACGGAAGGCGTGGTGGTGGACGAGCATTACGACACCGCCGTATTCTACGATCCGAGCACCGTGGGTCTGTTCACGGGGCAGATGCGCCTGGAGGGACCGGTGTTCGGCCTTCGCGGAGACAGCGGTTCGCTGGTGGTGCGCAAGGATGCGCCACTGGCCGTGGGGCTGTACTTCAGCGGCGCGCCGGACGGGTCGTACGGCGTGGCCAGCTACATCGACGAGGTGTTCACCTCGCTGCAGATCACACTCCTCTGACCTTTCCCATGCCGCGCACACTGGACGAGGTGAAGGCCGGCGTCAGCGGAAAGTACCTGGGCCGCGCGGGCATCCATGGTGTGGGCGTGCGCCGTGCGCAGGGGGCGCTGGCCGTGTACCTGCGCCCCGGCGACGTCACCGAGCAGGAGCGGGTGCTGCGCGCGATCGAAGCCGAGGCTGCTCCCTACCCCGTGATCGTGGTGAGCGAGGAGGGGCCCGTCGCGCACTGACCGGACACGACGGCATCGGGACGGCGGACCGGATCATCGGCCCGGGCCGGAGGGCGGACCCGGGGGCGGCGAGGCGGTCGCCGAGGGCCCGCAGGAGGTGGTGGCCCGCAGCCACACGGGCTTCCTGGACCCGCTGCTGCACGTCAGGCCCGAGCAGGTCCCCGCCCCCGCCCCACGCCGATGGCGGGGGGCAGGGGCGCGCGGGGGGGGCATGCCGCTGGGCGCGCCACGGCCGGATGCGCGAAACCGCGGGGGTGGAGGGCGCGTAGCCTGACGTGACCGGAAGGGAGGACGTCCGTGCGGCGTCCCCCCCCCGCTCTCCTCCACCTTCGCCCCCCGGAGACGATCATGCGCGCACGAACCTGGCTTGCGCTCCTCCTCACGCTCGGTGTCGCCGCGCCCGCGGCCGCGCAGGGCACCACGGCCGGCGCGTGCCCGCCCGCCACCTCCAATGCGGCGCGGGGCGCGCTGTGGACAGCCGTCCGCGACACTCTGCAGTCGGAGTTGCGGGATGCGGCGCGCGCCGCCGGTGTCGCCGAGCCGGCGGGGATCGTCTTCGCCTCGATGTGGAACCGCGAGTCGGGCGCGGCGCGCGTGTGGTCGTTCCGCGCCAACGTCCCCGATTCGCTCTCCCGCGCAGTGATCTTGCGGCGGGCGCGGCTGCTGGCGTGCTTGCCGGAGCGCGAGGTCATCGTAAGCATGCGCCTCGATCCCAGCGGTTTTCCCCCCGGCACCGCCGTGGAGCGCATGCCCTCCGTGCAGAACCCCCGGGCGCTCGCATCGGCGCTGGACCGCATCTCCCGGTCGGCCGACCCGCTCAACCGCACGCCGCTGGTGACCGTGCACGTCCGCATGCTGGTGACCCGGGACGGCGAGGTGGCGCACGCGGAGCTCGTCCGCAACACCACGCACCCCGACGTGGACCGCGCCATCCTCGAAGCCGCGCGGGGCCTGCGCTTTCGGCCCGCCCGCGTGGGGAACGTGCCGGTGGACGTGTGGGTGGAGCAGCCCGTGGAGGTGCGCCTCGGTGGGTGAGCCCTCGCGCGGCTGATCCACACGCGCCACGTGCACCGCGGCGGCCCGCTCCCGGGCCGCCGCGCTCGTTTCCACGTCCGGCGGGTGCGGCCGGGCCTGCTGCCTCCACTGCCTGCGTAGCGCCTCCACTGGCTCGTCTTCCGCCGCGTGTGTACAACCTGTCCGTTGGAGAAACGTGGAGAGACAGCTTTGCGCGCGATGTCTGGAGCAGGAAAGCCGGTTTTTCCGTGCAGATGAAGAACCTTGCCACTGCAATTTCCGCAGATCAATCTACGTCAGATCGTGAATGCACTTCGGGGCGTTTCCGTCCTCCCGGTACACCATGCGTGCACTGCATACGGCAACGACGGTCGCGCTGACGCTGACGCTGGCGAGCGGCGGCTGCGCGCGCGCCCAGGACACCGTCGGGACGCTCCCCGAGGCGGCGGAGCGGCGCGCGTCCGCCATCCCGGTACGCGAGGTCGCGCGCAGCACCGTCGACACGCTGTTTCAGCAGGTGACGGGGCTGGACGTGGACTCGCGGGGCCGTGTGTACGTGGGGGACTGGTTCGCCGCGCGGGTGGCAGTGCTGGACTCCGCGGGACGGCTGGTGGGCACGGTGGGGCGGCGGGGGCTCGGCCCGGGCGAGTTCCGCTCCATCCGTGGCGTGCAGGTGCTGCCGGGCGACAGCGTGCTCGTCTTCGATCCCAGCGCCGCGCGCCTCAGCGTCTTCGCGCCGGGGCAGTCACGGCCCGCGTACGTGGTGAACGTGGGCGCGGCGGCGAGGAGCGTGCCGTTCTACATCCACCGCACCCGCGGGAACGACGCGTTCGTGGCGATGTTCCGGCCAACGTTCCGCAGCGACGACACCGCGCGGGCGACCGACCGCCTGCGGGTGCTGGAGCGGGACGGGCGTCCGCGCGGCGAGCCCATCCGCACCTACCCGGCGCGCGGCTTTCTCCGCGTCGGCAACCGGAACAGCTTTGCCGTGGCGCCCGACCCGTTCGGCCGCGAGGGGCTTTACGCGCTGGGCGCGGACGACCGGATCCACTACCTGTGGAGCGACTCCCTCGCCGTCGAGACGATGGATCTGCGGGGACGACGGACCGGCGGGTTCTCGGTGCGCTACCGCCCGCCCCGGATCGAGGCCGCCGACGTGGAATCCGCGCTGGAGGGGATGCCGCCCGACATGGTGCGCGCATTCCGTCCGGCGCTGGAGGATTCGCTCCCCGAGCGGTGGCCGGCGGCGCGCGGCCTGCTGGCGGATCCGGAG
>DATAAG010000590.1:0-18881 GCA_036260235.1 Longimicrobium sp. | reverse complement strand
GCCCCTCCCGGGCCCCTCCCCCCGGCCCCCTCCCCGCTCGTTCCTCGCGGAGAGGGGGAGAACCGCAAACGGCGTCGCGCTTCGCGCGGACCCCTCACCCCCGGCCCCTCTCCCGCAAACTGCGCGGGAGAGGGGAGAACGGCAGCGTCACGCGGGCCCTGCGGGAGGGAACTCGATCGCGCGGCGCAGAGCACTTCATCGTCCCCCACCCTGCCCATCGCGCCGGAGCATCCGCCGCGCACCACAGCCAGGGTATCTAATCTACACCCTCTCCCGGCCCTCTCCCGCGCAGCTTGCGGGGAGGGCAGGAGCGGGGCGCGAGCCGGGTGAGGGCGCGCCGCAAAATGCGGCGACCCCGGCCCCGCGCGCAAACGCGCCGGCAGGCGGGGTGCGGCTCATGATCGCGAACGACGCCGGCTACGGGAACAGCAGCGAGGTACGACCGAGGTACACCAGGGTCAGCGCGACGGTATCCACAACGGCGTGGCAGATGATCGCCATCCAGAGATTGCGGCCGGTCCGGAGGTAGAGCAATCCGATCGACGCCCCGATCAATCCCGTGGCGACCATGCCGGCCGGTCCCTGGTACCCGTGCGCCCAGCCGAAGAAGGCGCTGCTGACCACGAGCGCGACCGCCCACCCCACGCGCGTGCCGCCGACGAGGTCCGTGAGGCGGCGCATCAGGTACCCGCGGAACACCATCTCCTCGCCGAACGCGGCCAGCGTCCAGGCGAGGAGAAGCGAGGCCAGCAGGACACGCAGGTTCCCGCGGAGGGGCTCGAAGACGGACTGATCGATGGATGTGCCCGTCACCCACACGGCCAGCGGTGCGATCACGAACCGGACCGCCAGCAGGATCCCGAGCGCCGCCAGCACGGCGGTGGCCACGGTGCGCGACCACACGCGGGGCCGGCGCAGCCCCAGGTCCGCCCACCCCAGCCCGCGCACCCACAGCGACATCGAGGCGAGCAGGAGCAGGGGAACCACACGAGGGATGGCAAACCCATAGCCCAGCAGCAGGCCCGCGAGGAGAAGCTCCGCGACGAGACCCTTCTCCAGGCGGGCTGATCGCACACCGGGACGTGCGCCCATGCAGGCTGTCCCCTGTAACCTGTAACCTGTAACCTGTAACCTGTACCCTGTACCCTCGCAGTTCTCCCGCGATTCCCTATTCCCCATCCCAATTCCCTGCCGTCACTCGTACCGCAGCGCCTCCACCGGATCCTGAACGTCTCGGAACGGCCGGGTTCTCAGCGAGGGAGCTCGTCCAGTATCGCGAGGGTCTCCTCGTACTGAAGGCGTCGGCGTGCCACGGTTAGTGGAGCAGGAGCCACTCATACGGCGCGGTGGCCAGGAACACCCGGTCGGAGACTGCCACGTGACGTTGTACGGGGTCGTTTACGTGTGCACCGGCCTGCACGAGCGTTCGGACCTGAGCGCCTTGGGCGGGAGGCGAATCGAGGCCACCATGCACCTGCGCGAGCAGCGCTTCATTGAACGCCTGGAACTTCCACTGCTTGTGGACGCCCTCGACATAGTTCGTGTAGATGGCCCACAGGGGGCGCGTGCCCAGCGCGCGCCTGCACTCGCCGGCCTTCTGGGCAGGATCGGCGTCCATGGGCGAGGCGTCCGCCGTAAGCAAGGCTGCGGGCGACAACAGCTCGGCGAGTTCCAGCGCTCCCAGGCCGCCCTTGCTGAACCCGGCCAGGTAAAGCGTCTGCGCGCCTGGCCGGTGGCGGTCGACGATTCGCTTCACCGACGCGCCGACGCTTGCCCACGACGTGGGACGGTCGGGCAGCTGCGGCGCGATCAACGTGAAGGAGGTCCGCAAGACATGGTCGTCCGGGGCGGCCGCGATGAACTTCGGCGGCCCTTGCTGGAAGAGCCGTTGCGTCTGGCGCTCGCCGTTGTTGTCGAACCCTTCGCCGATGCCATGGAGGAAGAGCAGGATCGGCGCTCCGGCGTGCTGTGTGCCCGGGTGCACGTAGTAGGGAAGCTCCACGAAGGCTCCTCGGACGTACGGTCGGGATGCGGAACCCGCTGATCGGCGGAGGCGCTCACACGCGTCTCGCGTAACCGGAAACCGCCTGCATCCCAGATAAGCACCCACTATCCGGCCGTCAAGCGCCCATCAGTCAGCGAGTTCAACGCCATGCGAATGCGCGCGCCCCGGCGGCCCGCGCAAACGCACGGGCGGCCGGGGCTTCTTTCGTTGCCGGCTGCAACCTGTAGCCTGTCCCCTCTAACCTGTCCACTCACTCGTACCGCAGCGCCTCCACCGGATCCAGCCGCGCCGCCTTGAACGCGGGATACAGCCCGAATCCCATCCCCGAGATCGCCGCGGCCACCAGCGACGCCACCACCGCCCACGCCGGGATCGCCGCAGGGATCGGGCTGATGGCGCTGATCACCGCCGCGAAGCCCATGGCGATCAGCAGGCCGATCACGCCTCCGACGAGCGTCACCGTCATCGACTCCACCAGGAACTGCCAGAGGATCTCGCGCGGGGTGGCGCCCAGCGCCTTGCGCACGCCGATCTCGCGCGTGCGCTCGGTGACGGAGATCATCATGATCCCCACCACCCCCACCCCGCCCACGATCAGCCCGATCCCCGCCAGCACCAGCATCACCAGGAAGAAGACGCCCGTGATGCGGTCGAAGAGCTCCGCGAACGCCTCCTGCCGCATGAGCGCGAAGTTGTTCTCCTCGCCCGGGCGCAGGCCGCGGAGGGTGCGCAGCCGCGCCGTCACGTCGTCCATGGCCTGCTGCTGCGTGGCCGTGGCCGAGGGCACCACCAGCAGGGTCATCCACTCCGGGTCCGCGTCCAGCCGCTGCAGCGCCGCCCGGGTGGGGGTGATGGCGTAGCTGCCCGCCGCGGCGGAAAAGATGTTCTCCGCCTCCTTGAAGACGCCCACCACCCGGAACGCCTGCCCCCGCAGCCGGATCGTCTTCCCCACCGCCCGGCCGTCCGCGAAGAGCGCGTCGGCCAGCCGGTCCGACAGCACCACCACCGGCGAGCCGCGGCGGTCGTCCGCGGCGATGAAGTTGCGCCCCTGGACGAAGTCGCCGCTGACGTACTCCGGCCAGGTGGACGCGCGCCCGGCGATCTGCACCCCGTTCACCGTGCGGTTGCCGTAGCGCGCGCTTCCGCCGGCGTCCACGTTTGCCACCGCCGAGCGAACGGAGGGGAGCGCCTGCAGCATCTCCGCCTCGCGGAAGGTGATGGGCGGCTTTCCCTCCCACGGCGCGGTCTGCCCGTCGTCCACCAGCGTCACCTGCGTCTGGTCGAAGCGGCCCACGATGAAGTTCCTGGGGCCGATGGCCTCCAGGCTCTCCATCACGCTCCCGCGCAGCCCGCCGATGGCCGCCGCCATGGTCATCACCGTGGCCACGCCGATCACGATCCCCAGGATGGTCAGCGACGCGCGCACCTTGTTGCCGCGCAGCTGGTCCAGGGCGATCCCCACGCCCTCGCGGGCGCTGGTGAGGTTCATCCTCCCCTCCCTATTCCGCCCGCAGGGCCACGATGGGATCCAGCCGGCTGGCGCGCCACGCCGGGTACACGCCGGCGGCCAGCCCCACCCCGATCCCCAGCAGCAGCGCCAGCCCGACCGCCCCGGTGGAGACCCTCGCCGGCAGCGGAGAGATGGAGGCGACCAGCTGCGCCAGGCCGATCCCCATCCCGATCCCCGCCACCGCCCCCACGCCGGAGAGGGTGCTGGACTCGATGAGGAACTGCAGCAGGATGTCGCGCCGGCGCGCCCCCAGCGACTTGCGGATGCCGATCTCGCGGGTGCGCTCCGTCACCGACACCAGCATGATGTTCATGATGACCACCGCGCCCACGAGGAGCGACACGCTCACCAGCATCGGCAGCGCCATCATCATGAAGCCGCTGATGCGCTGCCAGAAGCCCAGGGAGCTCTCCGCCGTCTCCACCGAGAAGTCGTTCTCCTCGCGCGGCCGCAGGCGGCGCAGCGTGCGGGCCAGGCCGATGATCTCCGACTGCGCCTCCGGCAGCAGCTCCGCCCGGGGCACCCGGAACGAGATGTCCTCCACCGTCCCCGCCCAGGGATAGATGCCGCCGTCCACCCGCGAGGTGACCGGGGCGATGGCCATGCGGTCCATCGACATCCCGAAGAGCGTCCCCTGCTTCTCCAGCAGGCCGATCACCCGGTAGGGAAAGCCGCCCACCCGCACCGTCTGCCCGATCGGGTTGCGCCCCTCGAACAGCCCGTCCGCCACGTCCACCCCCAGCACGATCACCGGCACCCCGCGCTCCACCTCCTGGCGCGAGAAGGGGCGGCCGGCCGTGAACTCCAGCTCGCGAACGCGAAAGAAGCCCGCGGAGGCGCCGATGACGTTCACCCCCCGCAGCTCGCGCCCCCTGCCGTCGCTCACGTGCGCGTCCTGGTCGAAGCTGTAGGAGAGGATCCCCGGCGTGCGCAGGTTCTCCTCCAGCCAGCGCGCCTCCTCCCGGGTAAAGCGCGGCCGGCGCTGCCACTCGCGCCAGATCTCCTCGGTGGCGGGGTCGGCCAGCTCCGGGATGCGGCGCACCAGCACGGTGTTGTGCCCGAAGATGCGCCCCGCGAACTCCTCCTCCATGTACGCGTCCATCCCCTTGAGGAGGGTGATGACGGCGATCAGGAAGGTGACGCCCACCACCGTCCCCAGCACGGTGAAGAAGGCGCGCAGCTTGTTGGCGCGGATGTTGGCCAGGGCGATGCGGACGGCCTCGCGGATGCCCACGGCTCAGCCCTCCGCCCCCGCGGGCGCGCGCGAGGCCCACGCCGTTCCCGCGGCCACCGGCACCTGCCGCCGGTCGCTGGCGATCTGCCCGTCGCGCAGCGTCACCACCCGCGCGGCGTGCACGGCGACGTCGGGCTCGTGCGTCACCATGATCACCGTCTGCCCCTCCGCGTGCAGCCGGGCGAAGAGCCCCATGATCTCCTCCGACGTCTGCGAGTCCAGGTTCCCCGTGGGCTCGTCCGCCAGGATGATGCTGGGGCGCGTCACCAGCGCCCGGGCGATGGCCACGCGCTGCCGCTGGCCGCCGGAAAGCTGGTTGGGGCGGTGGTCCATGCGGTCGCCCAGCCCCACGTGCCGCAGCGCCTCCACCGCGCGCTCCCGCCGCTCCCGCCTGCCGGCTCCGCCGTAGACCAGGGGAAGCTCCACGTTCTCCAGCGCGGTGGAGCGGGGAAGGAGGTTGAAGGTCTGGAAGACGAAGCCGATCTCGCGGTTGCGGATGCGGGCCAGCTCGTCCTCGCCCATCCCCGCCACCCGCTGGCCGTTGAGCACGTACTCGCCGGCGCTGGGCGTGTCCAGGCAGCCGATCAGGTTCATCAGCGTGGACTTGCCGCTGCCGGAGGGGCCCATGATGGCCACGTACTCGTTGCGGCCGATCTGCAGGTCCACCCCGCGCAGCGCGCGCACCGTCTCCGCCCCCAGGTCGTAGTGCTTCTCCAGCCCGCGCGTCTCGATGAGGACGCCGTCGCTCATCCGCGCCTCCGCACGGCCTGTCGTCCGCCGCCCTTCTCCTTCCCCTTCTCCTCCTCCGCCGGGACGCGGACGGCGTCGCCGTCCTCCAGGTCGCGCACCACGCTGTAGCTGCCGCTGACCACCGTCTCGCCCCCGCGCAGCCCGCTCACCACCTCGAAGTAACGGTCCCCCGCGATCCCGATCCGCACCGGCACCCACTCCGCCTTCCCCTCGCGCACCACGAACACCCCCTCCACCTCCTCGTCCTGGTCGTGCTGGCGCGCGGCCTCGGGGGCGTCGGGATCCTCGTCCGCGGCCCTGAACTTCTTCCCCTCCGCGTCGCGGACGGTGAGGGCGAGGATGGGGACGCTCAGCGCGCTCGCCCGCGTCTCCGTCACGATCTCCGCCGTCGCGGAAAGGTCCGGCCGCAGCTCGGCGGGGGGATTGTCGAGGGTGATCACCACCTCGTAGTCGACGGACTGCTGCTCGCCGCCGCCCTGTCCGGCGCCCGGGAGCTGGATCGAGCTGTTGCCGATGCGCGTCACCCGCCCCGGGAACTCCTGTCCGGGAAAGGCGTCCACCTTGACCGCCGCGCTGTCGCCGACGGTGAGGCCGGGAACGTCGGTCTCGTCCACCTCCACCTTGGCCTCCATCACCGACAGGTCGGCGATGGTCAGCAGCAGGCTGCCGGGGTTGTTCATCGTCCCCACCACCGCCGTCTCGCCCTGCTCGATGTTCAGCCGCGTCACCCGGCCGCTCATGGGGGCGACGATGGTGGTCTTGGAGAGCTGGTCGCGCGCCTCGGAGACCGCCGCCTGCGCCTGGCTGACGGCGAAGAGGGCGGCCTGGTGCTCCTGCTCCGCCACCTGCGCCTGCGTGCGGGCGTTCTCCACGTCCGCCGCGCTCACCAGCTCGTTGGTCTGCATCAGCTGCTCGGCGCGGCGCAGGTCCGCCTGCGCCTTGGTGAGCTGCGCGCGGGCCTGCGCGGCGCGCGCCTGGCTCTGCTGCACGGTGGCCTGGGCGCGGCGCAGGGCGGCCGTGTACTGCGTGGGGTCGATGCGCAGCAGCAGGTCGCCGGCGTTCACCCACTGCCCCTCCTCCACCGCCACCTGCACCACCCGCCCGCTGATGTCGGCGGAGATGTCCACCTTGCGCTTGGGCTCGATCTTCCCGCTGGCGGTCACCACCTCCACCAGCGTGCGCCGGCCGATGGCCTCGGTGGTCACCTCCACCCCCTGCTCGCCGCCGCCGCGCATGGTGAGCGCGCCCAGCGCGGAGACTCCCAGCACCACGCCCGCCACGATGGCGAGCTTCTTCCGTTTCGACATGGCCGTATCGTCCTGTCCGGGGGGGACCCTTCGTCAGCGGAGCGGGCGGCCGACCAGCGCCTCCAGCGCGGCCAGCGACTTGTGGTAGGTGTACACGGCGTCGATCACCGCGCGCTCCGCCTCTGCCAGCCGCGTCTGCGCGTCCACCACCTCCAGCGAGTTGGCCGCGCCCAGGCGAAAGCGCTCGCGCGCCATCCGCAGCTCCTCGGCGGCGTTCTCGGCCACCTGGCGCTGCAGCTCCGCCGTGCGGAAGGCGGTCTGCACGTTCAGCAGCGCGGTGCGCACGTCGCGGTTCAGGCGCTGCTCCTCCGCGCGGATGGCCAGCTGCGCGTCGCTCTCCTGCACCCGCGCCTCCTCGATGCGCCGCTCGCGCTGCAGCCCGTCGAACAGGGGGAGGGAGATGCTCATGCTGGCCTGCAGCGGCTGGCGCTCGTAGCCGAAGGGAAAGCTGGGGTTCCCCTGCTCCACCTGGCTGCGCACCCGCTGCTGCACGGCGGGGTTGCTCACGTCGAAGGGGGAGCAGTCCGCGGGGGTAAGGCCCACGGCGGCGCGAATGGCGTTCCCCTCGGTGCACGACGCGAACGCGCCCTGCAGGCTCCCCAGCCGGTCCTGCACCAGCGGGTCGAGGTTCCCCGCGCTGTACACGTTGCCGGCGAGCCCCACCTGGAAGCTGAGGGTGGGAAGGTAGGCGGAGCGGGCGGCGCGCACCTGCGAGGCCGCGGCGCCGCTGGTGGCGCGGGCGGCCAGGAGGCCGGGGTTGTTCTCCAGCGCCATCGCCACCAGCTGGTCCGCCGTCCAGCGCGGCTCGAAGAGCTCGAATCGGCTGGTGAGCTGCGTGCCGGCGGGGAGGTTCACCCCCATCAGCATCCCCAGCCGCAGCAGCTCCGTCTCGTACACGTTCTGCTGCTGCACCAGCGCCACCTCCGCGCGCCCGCGCTCCACCTGGGCGCGGCGCACGTCCAGCGGGGTGCCGCTCCCCACCTCCAGCCGCGCGTTGGCCAGCCGCTCGTGCTCGCGGGTGCGGTCCACCTCGCGCTGCGCCTGCGTGGCCTGCTCCAGCGCCTGCAGCGCGGTCAGGTACTGCTGCGCCACCTGCATCACCAGGTTGGCCTCGTAGCCGGCGATGCGGCTCTCGGTCGCGGCCTGCTGCGCCCGGGCAATGCGGGGCTGCAGCAGCTTGGCGCCGCTCAGGTCGTAGCCCAGCGACAGGTTCCAGCTGGAGGTGTAGTAGTCCGGCCGCTCGCCGAAGACCTCGCTGCCGAAGCGCTGCACGCCCGGGGCGACGTAGCCGAAGCCGGCGCTGGCGCTGGCGGAGGGGATGAAGTCGGCGCGCGCCGCGCGGACGGCGGCGCGGGAAGCGACGACGTCGTTGCGCTGGGCCAGCATGTCGGGGTTGTTCTCGCGCGCCGTGGCGACGGCCTGCTCCAGGGTGAGCCCGGGGCCGGCGGGGGGCGGCGTGGTCTGCTGGGCGTGGAGGGGTGCCGCGGCGAGCGGCGCCAGCAGCAAAAGGCCCGCGGCGCGGGCAAGGCGTTGGGTCGACATCGGTCGATTCCGGATCGTGTGCTTGGGTCCTGCAGAGGTGCGGCCGGGGGCCGCGCGGCGAACTACGGACGCCTGCGGGCGAGGTTTCAGAACCGCAGGGAACAGGGAATAGGGAATAGGGAATAGCCGGCGCCCGGGAATTCTCAGGGATGGGGCGCGGAATGCCTTCAAGCTAATGCGGACACTCCCTGAAGGTAAGGCACCGGGTGAGCCAGTTGCGCGAGCGCCGGCTCCGCGCCCAGCGATTGATGCCCATTGCGAATCTGGTCCGGTAACCAGGCCCCGTCGCGACCGCCGTCCAGCGACTAAAGTCGCCGCAACGACTACACGCTGTCCGCCTTCGCGGACAAGACAAGGACGGCCCGCGGGGAGATGGCCGCCCCTGTGACGGCCCGTCGCGGACTCGTTGTCGCGGAGGCGGCTGGGAGCAGATCAGATGGGGCGCGGCAGGGGCCAATCGAATCTTTGGGGAAAGATGCCTCCGCGGGAATGACGGCGCCCGTGACGGCCGGTCGCGTGCTCATCGTCGTGGACCCGGCGACGGGGCAGGAAAGACGGCGTGCGGCAGGAAGTCATCGGCGAAATTTTCGCGGAGGCGCGATGCTCGTGCAGCCCTCGCAGGATCGGGCGAACTGGACTTCCGAGGCGCGATCAGGTGATGTCTGCCCGTGCGCCGCAGGTTGCGTCGAAGCCACGGTGCCTGGCCGCGGGGTGCACGGGAGAAGATCCTGCGCTCCGCCGCCGGATCCTCGGGTCGCGCGCAACCGTCCACGCGTGACGATGGCCCGGGCGGCGCTCCCTCAGGATCACGGCGGGGCAAGGGCGGCGACTCCAGATCCGCCCAGGAACCGGAGCCAGGAGGACAGCACGGGCAGGGCAGGAAAATCACTCGAAACGCGAAAGGCGCGGAGAAGCTCTCCGCGCCGTCCGCGTTTCGCTCATACGAACGGGTGCGGGTCAGGCGGCCTGCGCCGGCTCCAGGCGATGCGCGGGCGCGTCGCCCCACAGGCGCTCCAGCTGGTAGAACTCGCGCGCGGCGGGGTGAAAGACGTGCACCACGAAGCTGAAGTAGTCGATCAGGATCCACCGCCCGCCGCGCTCGCCCTCGACGCTCAGCGGGCGCGTTCCCGCCTGCTTCAGCTCGTCCACCACGTGGTCGGCGATGGCGGCCACGTGCGTGTCGCTGGTACCGCTGGCGATCAGGAAGAAGTCCGTTGCCGTGCTGATGTTGCGCAGGTCCATCAGCACCACGTCCACGGCCTTGCGGTCGTGCAGCAGGTCCACCGCCCGGGCCACCTCTGCCGGCAGGTCCTTGATGTTGTCGCTCATCCGATCCCGTCCGAAAAGTCCGTCCCCCGTGAATGCTGCGCGGGTGCACCGCGCAAGTTGCGCCGCCGGACCCGCGGGGGCAAGTCGGGTGCCGGTGCGGCGCACACTCGCCGCATGGAAAACGACGGGGCGGCCTTCCCGCAAGGCCGCCCCGCCGCTGATCCCGGTCCGAACGCCGGAGGACTACTCCTCGGCGATGACCCAGACCTTGATCTCCGGGCGCACCTGCGGGTGCAGGCGCACGGGAACGCTGCTCACGCCCAGCGCCTTGATCGGCTCCTCCAGCTCGATCTGGCGGCGGTCGATCTGGATCCCCTGCTCCGCCAGCTTCTCCGCGATGTCGGCGGAGGTGATGGAACCGAAGAGCTTGCCCTCCTGGCCCGCGCGGGCGTGGAAGGTGAGCGACACGCCCTCGATGGCCGTGGCGCGCTGCCGCGCCTCGTTCAGCGTCTCGGCGTCGCGGCGGCCCTGCGCGGCGCGCTCCGCCTCCAGGCGGCGGACGTTGGCCTGCGTGGCCTCGTATGCCAGCCCCTTGGGGATCAGGTAGTTGCGGGCGTAGCCCGGCTTCACGTCCACCACGTCGCCGGCGTCGCCCAGGTTCTCCAGGCGCTCCCTGAGGATGATCTGCATGATGACTCTCTCCTCGTGGGGGTTACGCCTCGTGACCGGCAATGTAGGGCAGCAGGGCCAGGTAGCGCGCGCGCTTGATGGCGGTGCCCACCTGACGCTGGTGCCGGGCGCACATGCCGCTGATGCGCCGCGGCAGGATCTTGCCCCGCTCGGTGATGAAGCGGCCGAGCGTCTTCTCGTCCTTGTAGTCCACGTTCCGGACCGCGCCCTCGCACATGGGGCAGGTCTTGCGTCCTCCGCGCATGGCTCAGGCCTCCCCTTCGTCTTCGGATTCTTCCTCGCGCTTCTCCACCGGCGGCACGGGCGTCGTGGGCAGGTTGCCCTCGTTCACCACCACCAGGTAGCGCAGAACGTCGTCGTCCAGCTTGAGCGCACGCTCGAACTCCGGCAGCGCCTCGCCGGGCGCGCGGAAGTGCTCCACCACGTAGTAGCCGCTGGTCTGGCGCTCCACCTCGTACGCCAGCTGGCGCCGGCCCCAGTGGTCCGTCGCCGTGATCTCGCCGCCGTTGCGGCCCGTGAGCAGGCCGTGGTAGCGGTCGAGCTTCTCGTTCACCTGCGCCTCCTCCAGCGTGGGGGCGAAGATGTACACGATCTCGTAGTCCCTCAAAGGTCACCTGTCCTTTGGACATGAGGCCCCGCGCCGGTGCGCGCGGAGCAGGATACAAACGAAGGCTCCCCCGTTTCCGGGGGAGCAAGAGAGTATAGCGGATCAGCCCCGATCGTGCAACGGGGGATCGCCCGCTCCGAACGCGGCCTGCGGCGCTCTCCGCATCGTACACCGACGGGGATGCGTCCACCCATCCCGTCGCCCCCGTCAGTTTCTCCCACCCTCACGCGTTTGCCTCGCGTCGAGCAGGCCGGCCCACAAACGGAGAGCGAGAGACGATGCGTGTCCTGCGCTGGGTGGTCGTAATCGGGGGGATGTTCGCGGCGGCGCCGTGCTCCGTCGCGGCCCAGCCGGCGGGCGGGGACACGGCTCGGGGCGGATGGCAGGGACAGGTGTCCACCCTGGCCATCAACGCGCTGCTGGGCGGCGGCATCGGCGGGACGGTGCGGGCGCTGCGCGGCGGATCGTTCCGCGACGGGTTCGTGGCGGGCGCGGCGGGGGGCGCGCTGGTCTACGCGGGGAAGCGGCTGGCGGTGGAGCGCTGGGACGGCGCGGGGCTGGCGGGGCGGCAGGTGGCCGCGGTGGGCACCTCCATCATCCGCAACACCGCGGACGGGCGGGCGCCGCTGGAACGGCTGATGGTTCCGCTCTGGATCGCGCGGCTGTACGTGACCACATCGCCGCGCCTGTCGGTGCAGCCGCGGCTGGACCTGGCGGGCACCCTCTCCACCGCCTACCAGGCGCTCGACCGCCGCTCGGAGTTCGACCTGGCGCGCAGCATCTCCGCCGGTGCGCCGGTGTTCCGCGTGTACGACGCGGAGCTGGACTGGGTGGCGTTCCAGCGGAGCGGGGTGGTGCTGCTGCGCTACTCCCAGTCGCACCAGGGGCTGGAGGAGCAGCTGCCGGAGGACATGAGCGCGCCGATGGAGCAGTCCGCCGCCCACGAACGGGTGCACGTGGTGCAGCTGGACCAGGCGTTCCTGCTGATGGCCGCGCCCGTGGAAGACTGGCTGCTGGAGCGCAGCCGCACGACCGCCAGGCTGCACCGCTGGGTGGACGTCGGGGCGGTCACCGCGGTGATGTACCTGCCGGACCTGCTGATCCCCTACGACCGCCGCCCCTGGGAGCGCGAAGCGGACTTCCTGGCCCGCCTGCCGCGCTGAGCGCCGCCGCGCCTCAGTTGTGCTCCGTCCACGACTCCACGCGCCCGTCGGTGAAGTGGATGATGACGCCCGGGTAGAACCACGTCTCGCGCGTGCCATGGCGCGAGACGCTGCGCGTGGTGCGCTCCGGGTACCCCCAGGCCTCCAGCACCATGTCGGTGTTCATCCCCAGCTCGATGCGCCGCTCCAGCACCAGCTGCACGATGCGCTGGGACCAGCCGTAGGAGCGAACGCGCCGGATGCGCTCCGCCACCAGCACCGGCTCCCCCACCAGGCGCCCCTGCTCCTGCACCCACACCAGCGGGTACACGCGTCCGCCGCCGAAACCGCGCAGCATGGGCAGCTGCTCGCAGGTCTGCCCCTCGTCGGGACGCAGGAACGAGCAGAGGAGGAACATCGGCGGCCGGTACTCCAGGAACCGCCCGTCCACCTCCAGCACCAGCAGCAGGTCCCTCCGGCCGCCGGACCCCGACTCGCAGCGCGACGCGAACACCGCCGCCCGCAGGGTGTCCGGCATGGGGGGCGGGTCCACCATCTGCCAACCGACCCGCGGGTCGGGCTCGCCGATCCACACGGAGACGTGTCCGCGGTTGCCGGGCCCGTTGGCGGTCGGCGTGGCGAGCATCACGCTGTCCGGCAGCTCGCGTGCGCAGGTGCGGGCCGCCGCGTCCAGCGTGGACTGCGGCAGCGGCGCCCCCGGATGCGCGAGCTCGAGCAGCTCGCGCCAGCGGACGCCGCTCACCTGGCGCACCTGCGCGTCGGCGGGAGCGGCAATGATCAGCAGGGAAACGAGGGCCGCAGCGGGCGTGAGGAAGGAGCGCATCGTACTGCGAGAGATCAGCGGGGAAGGAATTGCGAGCGGCCGTCCAGGGCGGCCGCAGAAGATAATGCGACGAAACCACTTCCGGCAGGGCGCCGGATTAGCGGAGCGGTCGTTCAGACAGCGAGGCAGCCTGCTACAGCCTCCAGCAGGTTTGCGAGCAGTTCCTCGAATGACTCTCCTTGCGTCGCACAACCAGGGATGGAGGGCACCTCGGCCCAGTAGCCGCCTTCTTCGGCCTCGTGCACGAGCATACGCAGCTTCATCGCTCTCTCCGCACTGGCTGGGGTACGCATTTGCGTTACTCATGTCGTAGCATCAACAAAGAAACACGTCTATAATGACACCGGCTACGTCGACGCGAGAATACCGTAAACCCCTCTTCTCAGCCAGAATCCTCCAAGAGAACTATGAATATCGCACTGTACACCGACAATACGCTTCCCTTGAACGTGAAGGCGCTCTGCGAGGTCCTGAACGGGACGTTGACGCACCTCCATTTCGTCCCTGGCCATCGCAGACTCCATATCGAGGATTGGGTGCTATCTAATCCATTTAGTTATAAAGGTCTGCCATCCTGGTTCAAACAGGAGTCAGAAGCGGCCGATCTGACACTGATAGCAACCAACATCCCGTATGACAACAACTTCTTCTTCCATTTTGATGATGATATCGGCCTGATCTCGTTCTCGGGATGGAATCGTCTTACTGATCTCTCGGTGATAAATGGGTGGGTATACTTCATAGCATCAATCCTCAGCCATGAAATAGGACTACAGACCTGCCATGACGAAAACACCGGCTGCTTGAAGGATTTCCTGTGGGACAAGACAGCGGTAGATGCTGGGATGCGTGCCGCCTTCATCTGCCGAAGCTGTCGAAATGCGTATTCCGGCTCTCCTCATCTGCTTGAGGATCTACAGCGTCTTCTGGACCTCCTCTGTGCCGCATCAAGGTCGGCAACGGAAGTATCCGACATGCCAGTTCTCCGTCAGCCGCAGGAGAAAATCTTTGACGTATTCCTCTGTCATAACACGGAAGACAAGGAAATCCTCCGAAAGATCAATGCCGCGATGCGCCTCAGCGGGGTTGTTACGTGGTTTGACGAGGAACAACTGGAGGGAGGCCAGATCTGGCAATTAGAACTCGAAAGGCAGATCGACCGCGTGCAGAAAGCGTGCGTGTTCGTCGGACCCAACGGGCGCGGGCCATGGCAGGAGATGGAGATCCGCGCGTTCCTGAGCGAGTTTGTCAGACGAGGCTGTGCTGTTATTCCCGTCTTGCTACCCGGAACACCGGATAAGCCTGACTTGCCCATCTTCCTGAGAGAAATGACCTGGGTGGATTTGCGGAGCGACTATGACAACAGGCTCGCGCGCCTGATTCGCAATCTCAAACCTGCATAAAACAACACGCACAATAAATACGGAACGGTTCCGCGCGATAAACGGAACTGTCCCTTCATCCACGCCGGTTCGCGCAGCCGCGGTGAAAGTCCTAGAAGAACACGGGCTCCTGGTAGGCGCCGAAGACCTCTTCCATGGCGTAGCGGATCTCGTACAGCGTGGCGTAGGCGCGCACGGCGTCCAGCATCGCCGGGATCACGTTCTCGTCCGTGCGGGCGGCCTGCTTGAGCCGCTCCAGCGCGGCGTCCACCCGCGCCTGGTCGCGGCGGGCGCGCATGGCGGCCATCCGCTCGCGCTGCCGCAGCTCCGCCTCTTCGGTGATCTTGAGCAGCGGGATCTCCAGCTCCTCACCCTCCACCGTGAACTCGTTCACGCCCACGATGGTGCGCTCGCCGCGCTCGATCTCCAGCTGCTGGCGCATGGCGCTGCGGGCGATCTCGCGCTGGAAGTAGCCCTTCTCGATCCCCGGCACCACGCCGCCCATGGCGTCGATCTCCGCGAAGATCGCCTCGGCCTCCGCCTCCATGCGATCGGTGAGCGCCTCGACGTAATACGAGCCGGCCAGCGGGTCGATGCTGTTGGGCACCCCCGTCTCGTACGCCAGCACCTGCTGCGTACGCAGCGCGATCTGCACCGCCTTCTCCGTGGGGAGCGCCAGCGTCTCGTCCATGGAGTTGGTGTGCAGGCTCTGCGTGCCGCCCAGCACCGCCGCCAGCGCCTGGTAGGCCACGCGGACGATGTTGTTCTCCGGCTGCTGCGCCGTGAGCGTCACCCCCGCCGTCTGCGCGTGCGTGCGCAGCCGCCAGCTCTCGGGGTTCTTCGCCCCGTACACGTCGCGCAGGTGGCGCGCCCAGATGCGGCGCGCGGCGCGGAACTTGGCGATCTCCTCGAAGAAGTCGTTGTGGACGTCCCAGAAGAAGGAAAGGCGCGGCGCGAAGTCGTCCACGTCCAGCCCGCGCGCGATCCCCCGGCGCACGTACTCGAAGCCGTTCTTCAGCGTGTACGCCAGCTCCTGCACGGCCGTGGCGCCCGCCTCGCGGATGTGGTAGCCGGAGATCGAGATCGGGTTGTACTTGGGCGCGTTCCGCGACGCCCACTCGAACATGTCCTCGATCAGCCGCAGCGCCGGCTCCGGCGGGAACACCCAGGCGTGCTGCGCCTGGTACTCCTTGAGGATGTCGTTCTGTACCGTGCCGCGCAGCTCGTGGAAGGGCACGCCCTGCTTTTCCGCCGCGACCATGTAGAAGCAGAAGAGGATGATCGCGGGGCCGTTGATGGTCATCGACACGCTGACCTGGTCGAGCGGGATCCCCGCGAACAGCGTCTCCATGTCGTCCAGCGAGCTGATGGCCACGCCGCACTTGCCCACCTCGCCCAGCGAGCGCGGGTGGTCGCTGTCGTAGCCCATCAGCGTGGGGAAGTCGAAGGCCACGGAAAGCCCCGTTTGCCCGCGGCCCAGCAGGAAGTGGTAGCGCGCGTTGGTCTCTTCCGCCGTGCCGAAGCCGGCGAACTGGCGCATGGTCCACAGCCGCGTGCGGTACATGGTGCCGTACGGGCCCCGGGTGAACGGGAACTCGCCCGGCATGCCGATGCGCTCGTTGTAGTACGCGGCCTCTTCGCCCGAGGGGACGGGGCGGTCCAGCGGGGTGTAGAGCGGCTCCACCTCCGCCCCGGAAACGGAGGTGAAGCTCACGTCGCGCTGGCCCACGCGCTCGAACGCGCCCTCCCAGGCGGCCAGCCCGGCGCGCAGGCTCTCCAGCTCCTTCTCCTTTTCGCGGATCCGCTCCAGCAGCTCCGCGGGGGGCACGTTGCGCTCGACGACGCTCATGTTTCCATTCCAGGTCAACGGGGGTGTACCCCAAGCTCCTTCACGATCCGCTCCGCCACCGCGTACGGCGACACCTCGCCGGACTCCAGCGCCTCCAGCGATTCCGACAGGATCTGCTCGCCGGGCCCCAACCGCCACGCCAGCCGCTGCAACCGGCGCTCCACCACCGCGCGCACCCGCTCCGCCAGCCGCGCCTGCCGCCGCCGGCTCAGCTCGCCGGAATCCTGCAGATACACCCGATGCCGGTCCAGCGTTCGGGCCAGCTCGTCCAGCCCCTCGCCGCTCTGCGCCACGGTCTTGAGGACGGGGATGGCCCAGCCGCCCGCCTCCTCCGCCCGCGCCTTCACCCCTTCGCGCGCGGCCTTCTGCACGGACTTGAGGGAGACGCCGTGGTGCCCGGCGTTCTGCGGCAGCTCGCCCAGGCGCATGTGGAGCATCACCTCGATCTCCTGCGCCAGGCGGTCGGCGCCGGGGCGGTCGGCCTTGTTGATGACGAACACGTCCGCCACCTCCATCAGCCCCGCCTTCATCGCCTGGATGCTGTCGCCGGACTCGGGGACCAGGACCACGACGGAGGTGTCGGCCGTCCCCGCGATCTCCAGCTCGCTCTGCCCCACGCCCACCGTCTCCAGCACCACGCGCTCGTAGCCGAAGGCGTCCAGCAGGTCCGCCACCTCCTTCGTCGTCGTCGCCAGGCCGCCCAGGTGGCCGCGGGTGGCCATCGAGCGGATGAAGATCCCCGGGTCGGTGGAGATGTTGTTCATCCGGATGCGGTCGCCCAGCAGCGCCCCGCCCGTGAACGGCGACGAGGGATCCACCGCCACGATGCCGATGCGCTCGTCCGCCTTGCGGAACTCCAGCGCCAGCTTGCTGGTCAGCGTGGACTTCCCCGCGCCCGGCGGCCCGGTGACGCCCACGCGGTGGGCGCGGCCCATCTGCGGGTGAAGCTGGTGCAGGATGCGCTCGAAGCCGGCGCGGCCGTCTTCCACGATGGAGATGGCGCGGGCCAGCGCGGTGCGCTGCCCGGCCCTGAAACGCTCCAGCAGGTCGTCGGCGGGAGCGGCAAGCGTGTCCGGATTCATCGGGGGAAAGTGCCCGCCGCGCCTGGCCTTTGTCAAGCGAGCGGACGTGCGTTCGAGACGGCCCGGCGGCTCGCGCGGGATCAGCGGAATCCCGCGCGCACGTCGAGGGACGGTACCAACGCAGAGCGCGGAGAGGTGAAACGAGGGGAGTAGCAGGGAACGGCAGAAGGCCGGCGATCCGCGCGTTGCATGCAGGTGGGTCGCTCGCCGTCGCCGCCCGGCCCCATCCGCCAGCTTCCGGAGCGGGGGTGGGAGGCACGGCCGGCGGGACGTTCTGGCCCGGAAAGGCCGCGTTCTCGGCCGATCCGCCGGACGCTATATTTCGGACATCCGTTCCCGCCGCCGCCGGGCCCGCGGCGGGGACGCGCATCCGCGGCGGTGCCCTCCGCCGCCCCGAGCGCCGGCCGGCAGCGGCCGGGGTAGCATCCTGCCGCTTCCTGCATCCGCCTGCCACAAAAACCGGCAGCCGCACGCGCCCGACCGGTGCCCTCCATCATCAAAAATCCAGCAACGGCGGGCATTTGCAACCTCCTGGAAAATGGAACGGCGCCTGCCTCCGAACGGCCGCGGCGGGAGCGATCGCGGCCCTCCGCCGCCCGAGCGTGACCCGCGCACGGCGGGGCGGCGGCGGCGGCTCTCCGGGAGCACGGCGCGCACCTGTGACGATCGAAGGCCCCCGGCGTCTGTCACGAGCACCGGTATCAGCGCGTTCACCGGGGATGGCCGGCCGGAGTGTCCTGAGCAGGGGGCAGCGGCGGGACGATCGGCCCGGACAGGGGCGCGATTCCGACCCGTCATTTTCCGGCGGATGAGGGAAGTTCAGCGGACACCAGGCCGGAGCGTCCGGCCACGGAAGCATCGGAAGGAGCAGCGGGATGTCGATCTTGCGCAGCGTGGCGGCCGTGCTGGTACTGGCCGGGGGGCTCGGCGGCTGTGAGAACGGCACCGATCCCGAGGACCGCATCCCCGCGCGGGTGGAGGTGGTGGACGGCAGCGGACAGCAGGGCGCGGCGGGCCAGGCGCTCGCCCAGCCGGTGCGGGTGCGGGTGGTGGACGACCGCGGGCGTCCCGTCCCCGGCCAGGCCGTCAACTTCATCGTGACCGCGGGGGGCGGCTCCGTCTCCGTGGCCGCGGTGACCACGAACAACGAGGGGATCGCCGCCACGCAGTGGACGCTGGGGACCAGCGCGGGCGCCGCGCAGACGCTGGAGGCGCGCGTGGCCGGCCCGAACGGACAGGCCATCGTCTCCGACCCCCTCACCGCCACCGCCCGCGCGGCGGCCGCCGCAAAGCTCGTCTCGGCCACGCCGACGCAGCCGCCGCAGGCCGGCTCGGTGGGCGGGCCCACCCGCGACTCGCTGGCGGTGCAGGTCCTGGATCAGTACAACAACCCCGTCCCCGGCGCGACGGTGAGTTGGGCGGTGGCGGCGGAGAACGGCGGCGGCAGCGTGAGCCCCGCGCAGAGCACCACCAACGCGAACGGCATCGCGCGGGCGCAGTGGACCCTGGGGACGTTCACCAACGGGTTGCAGGTGGCCACCGCCTCCGTGGCGGGCGCCCCGACGCTCTCCCTCACCGCCCGCGCGGCCAACAACATCACCCCCGTGCAGGGGAACAACATCACGGCCAGCGGCGGCACCACCATCACCCCCGTGGCCACGCTCGGCG
>DATAAG010000589.1:0-1545 GCA_036260235.1 Longimicrobium sp. | reverse complement strand
GCATCGTCATCCAGGTGCCGCCGCAGGGCGGCCCCGCGGCGCCGTCCGGCGGCGGCACCGCCAGTCCGCCGTCCACGCAGCCCCCGTCCCCTGCGGCCTCCGCGCCCAGCGCCGGGGCGCGCCGGCTGGTGGAGCAGATGGCGGACGTCGTGAACGCGCACCGGCGCTCCGTGCGCTGCCCGGAACTGGTGTGGATGCAGACGGTGGCCAACGCGGCGCAGGGGCACAGCGACGACATGGCGCGCCGCAACTACTTCAACCACCAGTCGCCGGAGGGGCACGGGCCGGCGGACCGGCTGCGGGCGCACGGCGTGACCTACCGCGCCATGGGCGAGAACATCGCCCAGCACCCCGGCACCCCGCGCGAGGTGCTGGCCGGATGGCTGGGGAGCCCCGGGCACCGGCAGAACCTGGAGCGGTGCTCGTACACGCACCACGGCATCGGCCTGCGCGACGGGTTCTGGGTGCACGTGTTCATCACGCCGCTCCCGCCGCCCGCCCCCTCCGGGCGATGAGCGAGGAGATCCGCCGGCGGCGCGAGAACCGGCGCCGCTTCCTGGAGCACCTGTACCGCTGCTCGGAAGAGGAGTCCACCGAGTACCAGGACGGCTACGAGGTAGCGGACGAGCTGGGGATCGGCAGGCAGGACGCGGAGCGCATCGTCCGCTACCTGGAGGATCACGGGTTCGTCACCAAGACCGGCCGCACGGGACTGGTGCTGCACATCACGGCCCAGGGGATCGACCACGTGGAGACGGCGGCGGGGGAGGAGGACGCGTGATCCTCACCACGCTGGCGGACTCCGCTCCGTACGAGGCGCTGGGGGAGCGCATCGCCGCCGGGCTGCGCTGGCTGCGGGCGATGGATCCCGCGATCGAGGACGGGCGCCATCCCATCGACGGCGACGACGTCTTCGCGCTGGTGGCGACGTACGAGACGGGGCCGTCGACGGAGAAGCGCTTCGAGACGCACGTGCGCTACGTGGACCTGCAGTACGTCGCGGACGGGCAGGAGCGCATCCTGCACGCCCCCGCCGCGGCGCTCTCCGCCGCCACGCCGTACGACGAGGCGGCGGACATCACCTTCTACGCGGAGCCGCCCTTCGCCAGCTCGCTGCTGATGCGGGCCGGCGACCTGGCCGTCTTCTTTCCCGGCGACGCGCACAAGCCCGGGTGCATGGCCGGCGCGCGGCACACGGTCAGGAAGGTGGTGGTGAAGGTCCGGGTGTGATGGGCCTGCGCCGCCTCCGCGCCGGAGCGGGTGCACCCGCCGCAACGACCGGGGCAAGCCCCGCGGACGCGGGGCTTAACTGCATGAGCCACAACGACCTGCCGTCCCGAAAGGGTGTTGCTAAACCCCAGGCGTCCGAGCCGCGTCTTCCTGAGAGGGTGTTGCCAACCCGCACCCGAGCCTTGTCTTTCTGAGTCCTTAACGGCTGCGCCGATCCTGTAGGACGAAAGACGTCTCGCACGAATCTCTCGTCCCCATCAACCTCCCCCAGGGGTTTTTGGGGGAGGTGGGCGAGTCATGCGAGCCCGGAGGGGG
>DATAAG010000588.1:0-4460 GCA_036260235.1 Longimicrobium sp. | reverse complement strand
CACCCGCCGCAGCCCGGCGGCGGGGTCGCGCCGCGGGCCGGACGCCGCCGGGCGCGGCGCCGATGCAGTCGCGGCCGCCATCAGTACACCCTCTCCTTGGGCTCGAACTTGGTCACGGTCACCGGCTTGTAGGTGATGTCGATCGTCCCGTCCGAGCGGCGCGTGGTGAGCGTGTGCTTCATCCACTCCGCGTCGTTGCGCTTCTCGTAGTCCTCGCGCATGTGGGCGCCGCGGCTCTCCGTGCGGTTCAGCGCGGCCACCGTGGTCACCTCCGCCAGGTCCAGCAGGTTCCCCAGCTCCCACGCCTCCAGCAGGTCCGTGTTGTAGCGCCTGCCCTTGTCGCCCACCACCACGCCGGCGTAGCGCTGCTGCAGGGCGCGGATGCGCTCCAGCGCGCTGGCCATCCCCTCGCCGGTGCGGTAGATGCCCACGTCGTCCTGCATCACGTCCTGCATCTCCTCGCGCAGCTTCGCCGCCGGCTCCCCCTTCTGCACGCCGAGCAGCTTCGAGAACTGCTCCTCAGCGAACGCCGTGGGATCCGCGGGGAGCGGCGGCAGGTCGGCGGTCTTGCAGAACTCCGCCATCGCCATCCCCCCGCGCCGCCCGAAAACGACCAGGTCGAGGAGCGAATTGGTGCCCAGCCGGTTGGCGCCGTGCACGGAGACGCACGCCACCTCGCCCGCCGCGTAGAAGCCGGGCATCACCGTCTTCCCATCCACCAGCACCCGGCAGTCGATGTCCGTCGGGATGCCGCCCATGGCGTAGTGCGCCGTGGGCTGGATCGGCATGGGCTCGCGGACGGGGTCGATCCCCAGGTAGGTGCGGCAGAAGTCGGCGATGTCCGGCAGCTTACCCTCGATCACCTCCGCGCCCAGGTGGGTGGCGTCCAGGTAGACGTACTTCTTCCCATTGATCCCCCGCCCTTCCCGGATCTCCTTCGAAATGGCCCGGGAGACGACGTCGCGGGACGCCAGGTCCTTCATCGTGGGCGCGTAGCGCTCCATGAAGCGCTCGCCCAGGTCGTTGCGCAGGATGCCGCCCTCGCCGCGCACGCCCTCGGTGATCAGGATCCCCAGGCGGTAGATGCCGGTGGGGTGGAACTGGTAGAACTCCATGTCCTCCAGCGCGATGCCGCGCCGGTACGCCACCGCCACCCCGTCGCCGGTGTTGGCGTGCGCGTTGGACGTGATCGACCACACCCGCCCGAAGCCGCCGGTGGCGAACTCGACGGCCTTCGCGTGGAAGACGTGCAGGTCGCCCGTCGCCACTTCCCAGGCGACGCACCCGCAGCATCGCCCGTCGTCCGCCACCAGCAGGTCCACCACCTGGAACTCGTCGAAGAACTCCACCCCCTGCTTGATGCAGTTCTGGTAGAGCGTCTGCAGGATCATGTGCCCCGTGCGGTCCGCCGCGTAGCACGAACGGCGGACGGGCCCCTGCCCGAAGTGGTGCGTGTGCCCGCCGAAGGGGCGCTGGGCGATGCGGCCGTCCGGCGTGCGGCTGAACGGGAGCCCCATGTGCTCCAGCTCGATGATGACCGGCACCGCCTCTTCGCACATGATCTCGATGGCGTCCTGGTCGCCCAGGTAGTCCGACCCCTTCACGGTGTCGAACGCGTGCCACTCGGGATGGTCCTCTTCCAGGTTGGCCAGCGCCGCGCAGACCCCGCCCTGCGCCGCGCCGGTGTGCGACCTCGTCGGGTACAGCTTGGAGATGACGGCCGTCCGGAGATTCGGCTGGCGGGAGAGGTAGATGGCGCTCATCAGCCCCGCCCCGCCGCCGCCCACCACCAGCGCGTCGTACGTGTGCGTATGGATCATCGGCGCGACGCGCTCGCGAAGTCGTAGGTCAGCAGGGCGAAGATGCCCCAGGCCAGGGCCGCCAGGACCACGAAGTAGACGACGGCCTTGACCGCCTTTCGCGCCCCCGGCTTGCGGATGTAGTCCTCGATGCTGTAGCGCGCCCCGTTCAGCCCGTGCAACAGGGCGAACGTAGCCAGGCCCACGTTGAAAAGCCGCCAGAGCGGGTTGCTCCAGCGCTCCAGCACCAGATCGGCGCTCAGGTGCTCCACCCCCACCAGCAGGTTCCACCAGACCAGGTGGTACAGGGTCATGAAGATGAGCAGCAGTCCGCTCACCCGCATGAACACCCAGGAGTACAGCTCGAACTTCGCCTTCTTCTGCAGCTCCGTCCCGGGCCGCTCGTAGCCGCCGCCGCGCCGCCGTGCGCCGCGCTCGGGGGTCTCCTCCGCCACGGTGCTCATCGCCCGCCCTCCGTGCCGCCCAGCGGCCCCGCCTCCACGTGCAGCAACATCCCCTCCGGCGCCGGAGCGGTGACCTCCACCACGCCCCGCTCCCGCATCCGCCGCTCGTGGCGCTCCGCCCCCGGCTCCGGCCGCAGGCCGAAGAGCGGGGCCAGCATGATCCACGCGACCGGGAGGATGGCGACCGCCGTGATGGCCGAGACCGCCCAGGCCAGCCGGCGCTGGTGCAGCATGGCGATGGGCCAGAAGTCCTGGATGATGATGCGCAGCCCGTTGAGGGCGTGGTACAGCACGGCGAAGAAGATGAGCAGCTCCGCCACGCGAAAGAGCGGGCTGCGGTAGATGTCCAGCGTGTGGTCGTAGAAGTCCGGCCAGTAGACCACCACCGCCGTGTCGATGACGTGGATGATGAGGAACGCCAGGATGCCCAGCCCCGTCACGCGGTGCAGGAGCCAGGTCCACATTCCCGCGTTGCCCTTGTATCGCAGCGCGTGGCCCAGCGAGCGGGCCCGGAAGTCGGAAGCCATCAGGGTACTCCGTCAGGGTCTCGTACAGGTCCTTCTCTGCCCTTCCCTCTTCCATTGCCCGAAGGAAAGGCCCGCCTTCCGCTTACACCGCACTGGGCTGGCGGGGCCCGCGCGGAGGACCCTCACCCCCCGGCCCCCTCTCCCGCACGGCACCCTCTGCGCACACGCATGGTCCGCGCGCGTGCGGGAGAGGGGGAGAGCCCTGTCCCGCCGTGGAGACCGGCCGTTTATCCCCCCTCCCGCGCGGTTTGCGGGAGGGGGTGGCGCGCTCTCAGGCGCCGCCGGGGGAGGGCCCTACAACACCGAGCCGCGCCGCGGGCCCGGGGCTCGCGGCGCGGCGTTCGGCGCGCGGATCAGACGTTCGCGCCCAGCACGCGCATGGGCTCGCGGACGGCCTCGGCGCTCTTTTCCAGCGCCTCCTTCTCGTCCACGGTCAGGCTCACCTCCACCACCTGCTCCAGCCCGGTGCGGCCCAGCTTGCAGGGCACGCCCAGGAACAGCCCGCTCATCCCGTACTCGCCCTCCAGCCAGGCGGCGCAGGGAAGGATGCGCTTCTTGTCCTTGACGATCGCCTCCGCCATCTGCACAGCGCCGCTGGACGGGGCGTAGTAGGCGGAGCCGGTCTTGAGGTACTTCACGATCTCCGCGCCGCCGTTGCGGGCGCGGTCCACGATGGCGTCCAGCCGCTCGCGGTCGATCAGCTGCGTCACCGGAATGCCGCTGACGGTGGTGTAGCTGATGAGGGGCACCATCGTGTCGCCGTGGCCGCCCAGCACCATCGCCTGGATGTCCTCCACGGAGACGTCGATCGCCTCCGCCAGGAAGGAGCGGTAGCGCGCGGTGTCCAGCACCCCCGCCATGCCGATGATGCGCTCGCGGGGAAAGCCCGTCGCCTCCTTGGCCACGTAGCACATCACGTCCAGCGGGTTGCTGACCATGATGATGATGGCGTCGGGCGAGACGCGGGCGATGTTCTCGCAGACGGAGCGGACGATGCCGGCGTTGGTGTTCAGCAGGTCGTCGCGGCTCATCCCCGGCTTGCGGGCGATGCCGGCGGTGACGATGTAGATGCCGCTGCCGGCGGACTCCTCGTAGCCGTTGGAGCCGATCACGCGCGTGTCGAAGCCCTCGATGGGCGCGGACTCCCACTGGTCCAGCCCCTTGCCCTGGGGAATGCCCTCGGCGATGTCGATGAGCACCACCGTGCGCGCCAGCTCCTTTTCGGCGACGCGCTGGGCGGCCGTCGCGCCCACGTTCCCCGCCCCCACCACCGTGATCTTGTCTATCATCTTCACGCCGCAGTACGAGTGTTTTCCGGCCGCGAGCCAGGGTCTCGAATTCGAGGGACGCGCGGTGGCGGCAACATAGACGGGGGGTGGTGCGGTGTCAACGCGCTCCGGCGGGTTTTTTCCCCGGTGTTTCAGGGGGTGTTTCGGAAGGATGGCGGGCCTCGCGCCAGGCGGTGGATGCCGATCGTGGAACGGATCAGGGAATCGTGCAGCCCGCCTCCAGGAGCGAATCAATCGGCCGCAGGGGAGGTGCGCGTTTCCGCCACCATCGGGGTTCGTCGACAGGCATCTCACTGCGCCCCGCGGGGGCCCCTCCCCCCGCCCCCTCCCCGCTCGTTCCTCGCGGAAAGGGGGAGAAATTCGATTGCGCGAGGGAGAGTG
>DATAAG010000587.1:0-5800 GCA_036260235.1 Longimicrobium sp. | reverse complement strand
TGCGTTTTTCGTCCGTTCCCTCCGTCGACTTCGTGCGTGAAACTCCTTGCGGCGGTTTCTCGTGATCCTTCCGTCCGCCGCGGCGCCGGCCTAGGATGAATGCGGATGGACCTCCTGGCGCCCGGCGGAACGATCCGGCCTCAATTCGCGCTTTCCATCACGCAACACGTTCCCTGGCGAAGCCGATGAATCCCGCACCCGAGCCTTCCCCGACGGCGCTTCAGGTCACCGTCGTCAACGGCAACCTGCGCTTCGTCCCCCAGCCCCTGCTGCTGGGTCACTACCGCTCCGCCGCGCTCGCCGGCACCGAGCACGTGATGGACGAGCTGATCGGCGGGGCCATGGCGACGGCGCTGGCGCTGGGGCACTACCCCGAGCAGCCCCGCTCGTACGAGGTGTTCGTCAACACCCGCGCGGCGCGCGACAACCCGCTGCAGCTGCCGCGGCCAAAGGCGGTGATCGTGGTGGGGCTGGGCGAGGAGGGAACGCTGAAGCCAGTGGACCTGGTGCGCACCGTGAGCGCGGGGGTCGTCGCCTGGGCGCGGCGCCTGGCGGAGTCGACGGAGCCCGACCCCCGGCCGCTGGAGATCGCCGCCACCCTGATCGGCAGCGGCGGCACGGGCATCACCGCGGCCCAGTCCGCCTCGCTGGTGGTGGAGGGGGTGCTGGCGGCCAACGAGCGGCTCTCCACCTCGGCGTGGCCGCGCGTGCACCGGCTGCACCTGGTGGAGCTGTACCTGGACCGCGCCACGGAGGCCTGGCGGACGCTCCGCGCGCAGTCCGCCGCCGGGCCGGCCGGCTTCACCCTGGACGAGGTGATCGCCACGGGGGGCGGGGCGCTGCGCAGGCCCATCGACGGCGGCTACCGGGGCGCCCGCTACGACCTGATCACCGCGCTCAGCGACGAGGGGAGGGGCGGCGTCTCGTACACGGTGGACACCCGGCGCGCCCGCACGGAGGTGCACGCGCACGCCATGCAGAAGCCGCTGCTGCGCGACCTGGTGGCGAAGGCGTCCGGCGCCGCGAACCAGGACGGGATCGGCCGCACGCTCTTTCGGCTGCTGGTGCCCGTGGAGCTGGAGCCCTTCCTGGCCGGCACCACCGACGCGGTGATCGAGCTGGACGGGGGGACGTCGGGAATTCCCTGGGAGATGCTCGACATCCGCACGGAGGGGGCCGCCCCCGCCCGGCCCTGGGCGCTCGGCACGCGGCTGCTTCGCAAGCTGCGCATCAAGACGCACCGCACCCGGGTGCAGGATTCCACGCCTTCCGACCGCGTGCTGATCATCGGCGAGCCGGCCTGCGACCCGGCGCGGTACGACCGGCTTCCGGGCGCCCGGGCGGAGGCGGAGGCGGTCACGCGGTGCCTGCTGGCGGCCGGGCTGGACCGCGACGACGTGATGGGGCTGTTCAGCCGCGATCCCGCAGACCTCGGGGCCCGCGCCGGAAGGGTCATCAACACCCTGCTCTCCGACGACTGGCGCATCGTCCACATCAGCGGCCACGGCGAGGCGCCCCGCGAGGACGGCCCGGCGGAGGAGCCCCGCGGCGTGGTGCTCAGCGACGGCATCTTCCTGGGCGCGCAGGAGATCCGCAGCATGCGGGTGGTGCCCGAGCTGGTGTTCGTGAACTGCTGCCACCTGGGCGCCCGTGCCCCCGGCGACCTGCTGGAGGAAGGCGGCTACGACCGGCCGCGGTTCGCCGCCACGGTGGCGGAGGCGCTCATCGAGGTGGGGGTGCGCTGCGTGGTCGCCGCCGGATGGGCGGTGGAGGACCGCGCCGCCCAGGCCTTCGCCACCACCTTCTACCGGCAGCTGGCGGACGGCAGCCGGTTCATCGACGCGGTGGCGGCGGCGCGCGAGGCCGCGTACGCGGTGGGCGGCAACACCTGGGCGGCCTACCAGTGCTACGGAGACCCCGACTGGACCTTCCGGGTCAAGCCCGCCGGCACCGTGGCGGAGCCGGCGCCGCCGGAGCAGGCGTTCGCCAACGTGGCCTCGCCCACGGCGCTGGTGCTCGCCCTGGAGACGATCGCCGTCAACAGCGCCTTCGACGAGGACGAGAAGGGCAGGCTGCGGGCGAACGTGGAGCACCTGGAAGAGCGGTTCGCGGACCGCTGGGGCGGGCGGGGAGCGGTGGCGGAGGCGTTCGGGAGGGCGTGGGCAGAGGCGGACCGCGCCAGGGCCATCGCCTGGTACGCCCGGGCCCTGGAAGCCAACGACGGCGGCGCCTCGCTGTGGGCGGTGGAGCAGCTGGGGAACCTGCGCGTCCGGGTGGCGTGGGAAGGCGTCTCGCCGTGGAACGCGTCCGCGGGCGCGCCCCCGTCGCAGGACAGGCTCGATGCCGCCCGGGCGGAGATCCAGGCGGCGCTGGGGCTGCTGGAGCGGCTGGCGGACGCGGTCCAGAGCACGAGCGAGCGGGAGAGCCTGTGCGGGTCCGCCTGGAAGCGCCTGGCGCTGGTGGAGGCGATCGCGGAGCGGCCGCAGGCGGAGGAGCAGGCCATCGCGCGGATGAAGGAGCGCTACGCCCGGGCGGAGGAGCTGGCGCGGGGCAGCGGCGACGCGCCGCTGTTCTACCCGGCGCTCAACCGCATGGCCGCCGAGCTGGTCGCCGACGCCGCCGCGCCGGGGTGGCCCGGGTTCGACGCCGCGCGGGTAGAGGAGGTGCGGGCGAGCCTGCAGGCCGCGGCGGCGTCCGACCCCGACTTCTGGAGCGTCGCCGGGCTCATCGAGCTTCGCCTGTACGAGGCGGTGGCGCGGGGCGGCCTGGCCGGCGCGCGCGCCTCGCTGGAGAAGGACTTTGCCGACCTGCAGAAGCGGGTCGCCTCGGAGTGGCTCTGGGCCTCGGCCGACGACCAGCTGGAGTTCGTCCTCTCCCGGTACCGGAACCGCGCCTCCGGGCCCGAGCGCGAAGCGGCCGATGCGCTGCTGGCGCTGCTGCGGGGGTACGCCGGACGCCCGCTGTCGTGATGCGCATCGATCCGGGAACCGGGCGCGTGACCGGCTGATGGAGGAGCCGGATGGGGTGTTCGCGCGGCTGCGGGCGCGGTACCTGAACTTCGCGCGGCACGAGGCGAGGGGGGTGTCGCCGCTGTACGAACGGCTGGCGCGCGGCGTCGCGGAGTCGGAGCCGCTGCTGCGCTTCATCGCCGCGCTTCCGGCGGCCAAGCAGCAGCCGAACCTGGTGTTCGCAGCGGTGCGGCGCCTGTACGGCACGCCACGGGACCTGCCGCACCTGGTGGAGCTGGTCGGGCGCCATCCGGAGCCCATCCGCGCCCTGGTTCTCCGGCGCAGCACGCAGACCAACGAGCCCGGCCGCTGCGCCACGCTCCTCCCCGCGCTCGCGCGGCTGCCGCAGCCGCTCGCCCTGCTGGAGGTGGGCGCCTCCGCCGGCCTGTGCCTGCTGCCGGACCGCTACGGGTACGACTACGGCCGCGTGCGCCTCGCTCCGCCGCGCGCCGGCGGGCCTGACGATCCTCCGGTCTTCCCCTGCCGCGCCAGCGAGGCGACGCCGCTCCCGGATCGCCTGCCCGCCGTCGCCTGGCGCGCGGGGATCGACCTGAACCCGCTGGACCTGGCCGACGAGGACGACACGGCCTGGCTGGAGACGCTGGTGTGGCCGGAGCAGGAGGATCGCGCCGAACGGCTGCGGGCGGCCATCCGCATCGCCCGCGCGTCGCCGCCGCCGGTCGTCCGGGGGGACCTGGTCGAGAAGCTGCGGAGCGTCGCGGCCACGGCGCCGCGCGAGGCGACGCTGGTGGTCTTCCACACTGCGGTGCTCCTCTACCTGCCCAGCGAGGCGCGGGAGCGGTTCGTCCGGATGGTGGCGGAGATGGACGCCGTCTGGGTCAGCAACGAGTCGCCCGCCGTGCTCCCGTCGATCGCGGCGAAGCTGCCCGCGGAGCCGCCCGCCGACCGGCTGCTGCTCTCGGTGGACGGCGAGCCGGTCGCCTTCACCGGCCCCCACGGCCAGTCGGTCGACTGGCTTACGTGACCGTCCGCCCGGCCACCGCGCGCCGGGAGTCCCGCTGAAGCGTCATGCCCATCCGGAAAAACAACAGCGAAGGTACAGAGATACAGACAAAAGCCAGAGGTACAGAGGACCACGTTTCCTCTGTTCCTCTGGCTGTTCTCTGTCCCTCTGTACCCCAATTCTTTTTCCGGAGCCGGGATCAGGGCTCCGGACCCTGCTTGATGCAGCGCTTCAGGGACTGACCGCCGGCGGAAACGCGACCGTCCTCTGCCGGGTCCAATCAGCGAGCGCGCGGGCTGGTAAGCCGGGCGGCCTGCGCGCTGAAGCGCCGGGCGACGGTCATGTGGTAGACGGGCTGCTTGTTCTCCATCATCACGTGCAGCGCGCCCTGGGCGCGCATCTCCGCGATGGCGCGGCCCAGCTCTGCCTGCAGCACCCTGGCGTGCTCCTTCCCAACCTCGTCCAGCATCTCCGCCTCCATCTCCCACCCCATCCGCGCCGGGTCCGGCGCCGGCGCGGCGAATCGCTCGTGCGAGACGTCCACCGTGGTGCCGAACTCGTGCGCGCTCGTCGTCTGCGAGGCGTAGGAGTTCGTCCTGCGCAGGTCCGCCTGCGTCTCGTCCGTGCGCAGCGCCGAGGTCACCTTCATCCGGTAGCGCGGCAGCCCCAGGCGGTCCAGCCGCGCGTGGAAGCGGCGGCCCAGCTCCAGGAGCATGGCGCGCGCGTCCGGCGTGACGTACGGCGTGGAGTGGTCCATGTCGCGCAGGATCCAGTACTCCGTGCTGTCCGCCAGCTCCACCAGCCGCCCCTCGCGCGCCAGCCGCTGGATCTCTGCCTGGTCGGAGACGCGGATGCCCAGGCTGCGCGCCGTGGCGATCTGCGTGGCGTTCTTGTCCAGCCGCAGGTTGCCCACCTCGCGCGCCGTCAGCCGGGTGGCCCGCCCGAACGCGGCCACGGCCCGGGCGCTGTCGGTGGAGATGCGGGCACGCGCCTGGGCGGAGTCCGCCGCCGTCATGGGGCGCGGCGGCGGGGGAGGGGTGCGGGGACGCGCCGCCTGCGCCACCCGCGCGGGCGGCTCGTCCGGCCGCTGGTTGTAGCCCCGGTGCTCGTCCTGCGTGCAGCCGCCGACCAGCATCGACGTCGCTCCCACCGCCATCCAGCCTCGGATTCCCTGCATCTGCCGCCCTTGCGCTCAAGTCCGGTTCGGGAAAGGACTTCGTCGTGGGCCAGATGCATGCCAGCACCCTCCCGGACAAGCCGGGGGACAGCGATCGAAATCGCCGCATCGCCGCAACAACTACACGCTGTCCGCCTTCGCGGATACGGCGCGCACGATGATTTCGAGGCTGTTGAAGCCCCGCGCAGTTTGCGGGGCTTTCCGCCGTTGTAGCCGCGGCTTCAGCCGCCCAGAACGAGAGCCGCGATGACACATGAAAGACGGAGCGCCGCCATCGCTGGCGGCGCTCCTCGTTCATCTCGGCGGAAACGGCAGAACGAACTCCGTTGGCTCCGTTGACTCCGTGTGAGGCCCGATCTTTTTCCTCACCCCCGCTGCCGGGCGATCCAGCGGTCGATCTTGGCCTCCAGCACGTCCAGCGGCAGGGCGCCGCTGTTCAGCACTTCGCGGTGGAAGGCCTTGATGTCGAAGCGCGGGCCCAGCGCCGCCTGCGCCCGCTGGCGCAGCTCGGTGATCTTCATCTGCCCGATCTTGTACGCCAGCGCCTGCCCGGGGATGGCCGCGAAGCGCTCCACCTCCGCCTGGATGTTGGTCTCGCTCTGCGACGAGTTGCGGCGCGCGTAGTCCATCGCCGACTCCAGCGTCCACCCC
>DATAAG010000586.1:0-11252 GCA_036260235.1 Longimicrobium sp. | reverse complement strand
GGGGTGATGGGGTGATGGGGCACGCACGAGTGCATGAGTGCGCGACCGCCCGGATCGCTGCGGCCGGCCCCACGGCAAGTCTGTGGCGGCCACCCGCGACTCACGCACTCACGCACTCACGCACTCACGCACTCACGCACTCTCACGCTTCGCAGTCGTCGGTCTCGGCGGGGACGCAGCCGGGTTGGCAGCTGCCGTTGCAGCTGGCCAGCGGCGTGTCCTGGCACAACGGGCTGGGGCACTCGGGATAGGTGTCGGCGCCGGGGTGCGGAGCGACCGCGCCGTCCGCGTCGGCGCGTCCCACCACGGTGCCCCACCCGCGGGCGGCGGACGTCTCGAACGACTCCACCGCCAGCTGCTCCACCTGAAGCTTCACCTTGCGCATGGCCGTCCTCCGTGGATCGGAATGGATGCTCACCAACCGTGAATGCCGGCTCCGGCGCCCACGCGGGCGCCGGAGGTCAGGGGAAAGAGGAAGGGCGTTCTGCCGTGCACCCTCACACGCAGACGCACGTGTAGACCGCGGACGCGCACTGGTCCGGCTGGCACGAGGCGCCCTGGCAGGTCTCGCACGTGTAGTCGTCGCAGGTCTGGTAGCAGGTGACCTGGCAAGTGTCATCATCCTGGCACGTGCCGTCGCAGGTGAAGCAGCCCGGGCAGGTGCAGTTGGAGTAGCAGGTGCACTCCTGGCCGAACACGGTCCCCTTCTCCCGCGCCCGCGACGTGGTGTCGAAGCTCTCCACGGCCAGCTCTTCCACCTGCAGCTTCACCTTGCGCATGCTTCCTCCATGGTGCGGGATGGATGCCGCGCGAACTGGCGCGCGGCGGGTGAGCGGACGCGGGGCCGCCCGGGTGCGTCCGAGCGGCCCCTGGACGGGAGCAGGGCGTCAGGCGGCCCGGTCAGCAGTCCCCGGGCCAGCGGCTCTCAGCAGGTGCCTCCACACGAATCCCAGCAGGTCCATCCACCGCCGCCGCCGCACGTATCGCCGATGCAGGTCATGATGCACTCGGAGTCGTCGCACGTGTATGCGCAGGTCTGCGGACAGGTCTCGTTGCACGTGTTGCAGCCGGGACAGGTGCAGTTGGTGGGGCAGGTACACTGCTGCTCGGCCATCACCGTGCCGCGCGGCTCCTGCGCCGCGGAGGTGTCGAAGCTCTCCACCTGCAGCTCGTCCAGGCTCAGTCTCAGCTTCTGCATTGTCGTCCTCCAGGGTTCAATGCGATCGGGTGTTCCCGCGCTCAGCACTCGCTCGTCCTGCAACGGCAGCTGTAGTCGCAGGTGTCGCAGCCGGAGGGGCCGCACGACTCCCAGCAGGTCCTCCCGTCGCAGGTGTCCCAGCACGTGTCCGCGCACGACGGGTCCTCGGGACAGGTGCCGTCGCAGGTGGGGCAGCCGGGACACGTACACACCGTGTAGCACGTGCACTGCTGGCCCACGACCGTGCCGCGCGGGCGGGCGGCCGGCGAGGTGTCGAAGCTCTCGACGATGAGATCTTCCACGGCGAGCATCAGCTTCTTCATCCGGTCCTCCAGGTGGTGCGGATGACTGCCCGCTCCCGGCGCGGGCGGGCGCCGGGCCGGGCGGCATGCGCCCGCGGGGCGCGGGCGCGGAAGCTCTCGCCGGTTCAGCAGCCGCAGCAGCTGATCTGGCGGTGTTCGTGGCGTGCAGGAAGCATGGAAGCAGGCTGCCGGTGGAGAGGCCCGCGTCCACTATATTCATCTTTCATCGGCGGGAAACGTTAGCAATTTCTACGCCCGGGAGGGTTCCACGACAAGCGAACGGCCCCGGGCGCCGTGGGACGCCCGGGGCCGGGGGACGAGAGCAGGGCAGGCCGCTGGGGGTCAGTACCCCTGGCAGCGGCAGGTTTGCAAGGCACAGCGCGTCTCGCACTGCGAGAGGCAGGTGCCGGCGCAGGTGTAGTCGTCGCACGTGTTCCAGCAGGTATCCGCGCACGAGGGGTCGGCGGGACAGGTGCCCTCGCAGGTGGGACAGCCCGGACAGGTGCACGCCGTGGGACAGGTGCACTCCTGCTGCCCGAACACGGTGCCCTTGGCGCGTTCCATGGGGGTGGTGTCGAAGGAGTCGACGGCCAGGTCTTCCAGCTGCAGCTTCATCTTCATGTACGTGGCTCCGGATGAGGGGTTGAAGGATGCTACGCGCTTCGGCCGCCCTGCTCCCGTGCGGCAGACCGTCAAAACGGGCACGACCCGCCGGGACTGCTCCCCGGCGGGTCGTTGCTCGAACTCATGGGCCGTCAATCGTTGCCGCGGCGCGGCAGGTACAGGCGTGCGTCCGACACCGCGCGTGCGACAGAGATCCGCCCGGGCGGCACCATACGCCGATGATACGACTATCGGCGGAAACAAGTATGCACATGGCTGTGTTCATCCGGAAACCAGGAGACCGCTGCCGTGAGCGAGGATTTCATTGGCCTTGACTTCATAAGATATTGTGACGTGAATTGATTGCGCAAGGGCGCTGCACACATCCGTTTCCCAGAGGGTTTCCGTCAGGGATCGCGTCCACTGCCCCAGCGCAGGGAGATCCGCGGGATATGCACGGAGCGTGGCGCGGGTGAGCTCTTCCGCGCCGTTCGCTCCGGCGCGATGGAGGAATCTACGCCGCGCGTGCTCGTGCTCCCATCACGCGGCAGAGGTGCCGGTCCCCCGCGCCCACTCCGCCGCGGCGGCAAGGTCCGGCGGCAGCGGGGATGCGAAGTGCATCGGGGCGCCGGTGCGGGGGTGGGTGAAGCGCAGCTCGGCGGCGTGCAGGAACTGGCGGGGGACGCGCTTCGCCAGGCCGGCGGCCCAGGCGCGCTCCGGCCCGCTGAAGCCCCGGTGCCGCTCCGGCGCGTAGGTGCGGTCGCCCACCACGGGGTGGCCCAGGTGCAGCAGGTGCACGCGGATCTGGTGGGTGCGCCCCGTCTCCAGCTCCGCGCGCACCAGGTCCGCCGCCCGCCACCGCTCCAGCCGGAAGAAGCGCGTCCGTGCCGGCCGGCCGGCCGGCACCACCGCCATCCGCTTGCGCTCCGTAGGGTGCCGCCCGATCGGCGCGTCCACCGGCACCTCGTCGTGCGGCAGGTGCCCCCACGCCGCGGCCAGGTACGCGCGCCGGATGCGCCGGGCCTTGAGCTCCGCGGAAAGGACGCGGTGCGCCTCGTCGTGCTTGGCGACCACCATCAGCCCCGACGTGTCCTTGTCCAGGCGATGGACGATCCCCGGCCGCAGCACCCCGCCGATCCCCGACAGGTCGCCCACCGCGTGCAGCAGCGCGTTCACCAGCGTCCCCGTGGGGTTGCCGGGCGCGGGATGGACGACGAGCCCGGGCGGCTTGTCGATCACCAGCAGGTCCTCGTCCTGGTGGACGATCGTCAGGGGGATGGCTTCGGGGGTGAGCGGCGACCGCTCCGGCGGGGGGATGCGGACCTCGATGCGGTCGCCGGGGGCGGGGCGGTCGCGCTTCCTGGGGACCGCGCCGTTCACGGTGACGCGGCCATCCTCGATGAGCTGCGCGGCGCGGGAGCGGGACACATCGAGCCGCGCGGCCAGCCACGTGTCCAGCCGCTCCCCCGCCTCGTCCCCGGCGACGAGCTCGACGTGCCGTTCCGTGGATTCGGAAGAAGTCATTCAGAAGGGGAACGAGGACCGGCCGCACACCCAGCAGACCACGTGATGTCCGCCTGCGCGCGACCGTTCATGCCGCACGCCGTGCCTGGTGCACGCAGGCGGCCACCGAGCAGCTGAAACCCCGCGTAGTTTGCGGGTCTTCCGCAGTTGTGGCGGCGAGTTCGCCCGCTCGGGCGCGGAGCGGGTTTCTCACTTTCGCACTTTCCGTGCGCGCAGGGCCGGTTTGCCAGAGTGGCGAGCTCGCTGGCGCAGGTCTCACGCGGAGCCGCGGAGAACGATCATGACGGCGATGCGCCCGCAGTTCTCGGGGCAACGGGATCGGTCTCCTTCACCGGCCGCGCGAAGAAGTAGGTGATGGCCCCGGCGGTGAGGGTGTGCACGGCGCTCTGGTAGACGCCCATCACCTTGTTCGCGGCGTCGAGATCGCTGACGGCCCCGTAGAGGATGAGCGGAACGGTGTAGACCAGGATGATGACCTGCTGGGTGAAGCTGTGTGCCAGCACGGCCATCTGCCAGCCGTTGGGCGCCTTCTCGGCGCCGGTGGAGACCCGCGTCTGCGCCCACAGGTACGCGCTGATGGCGAGCAGGTAGGGCCCGTACAGCCCCCACATCTGCACGATGGCCGCCAGCAGGGTGGTAGGGTTGAAGTCGGGTTCGTCGTCTCGGCCGCTGAAGAACACGTTGGCGAGGATCACCAGGGTTCCGGCGACGGGGAACCAGAGCGTCATCTGCACCAGGCGCCGGCGGGCGTTGTCGGCCCGCGCGCGGACGTCTTTACGCCTGACGCGCGGCCGGGCCGCCTGTCGTGCTGCCATGTGTCGCCTCCGGTTTTCGATGGTTCGGCGGTGGGCCTGCCCCGCTCCGGAAGGTGCGGAGGTCAGGGCTCGGTTCTCGGGCAGGTGGAGGTGCCCGTCCGGGCGCGGGCCAGGGCGGCCGTGCCGGGCACCTCGTAGCGGACCCAGCGAGCGAGCTGGGGATCGTCCGACTCGTTCGGGCGCGGGTCCACCATCAGCCGCCGCTGCAGGTTCGAGCCACTCTGCCGGCAGACCCAGTCCGCCCGCAGGAAGCCGAGCCGGCCCTGCCCCTCGCCGCGACTCGCGTACCCGCTCAGGATGTACCGGCCGCCACGCATCCGGTCCGTCGACAGCAGGCCGGTGTTGAAGTTCACCACCCGCTGGAAGTCGCGGTTCGGCCTCTCCTGGCCGGGGGGAAAGCAGACGGGGAGCGGGGTCTCGAGGTCCCGGCGAATCCTGTGGGCTTCCCTGTTCCACACCAGCCGGTCGAGCAGCGCCGTCCGCCGCCGCATGGCGAGCCGCAGTTCCGGGGACGTCGCCTGCTCGGAGCAGGGCCGTTCCATCGGGGCCGCGTCGGAGCTCTCCAGCCCCGGCGCCGTGGCCGCTTCCAGCTGCTCCACCAGCGCGGCCGTGCCCTGCCGCAGGATGTCGTCGACCGACGTGGCGGCGGCGGCGGGGTCGGGCAGGAGGAGCGCGGGCCGGCCGCCGGCCCCCTGCGCCCGGAGCGCGGCGGGCGTGTGCAGCGCGGCCGCGGCCAGCGCGCAGGTGCAGATGCGGTGCATCCGTGTCTTCATGGCCGCCCCTCCCGGAGATACAGGTGCATGATGACCCTGCGGTTGTACTCGGCGCCCGCGTCCCGGCCGCTGGCGCCGGGCACCAGGTGGCACCGCGGGTCGGCGCCGCAGCTCTGCGTGTACAGCACGTCGGGCCGCACCCCGAGCCGCACCAGCGCGTCGCGCACGGCGTTGGCGCGTGCCAGCCCCAGGTGGTGCACCCACGCAGGGTCGCCCTCGCGATCACCCGTGCCCTCGATGAGGACGTGGATCGGCAGCCGGCTCGCGCGAAGGTCCTCCGCCAGCTGCCGCAGCGTGGGCGCGAGCTCCGGCCGGAGCTCGGTGGAGTTGGTGGCGAAGGTGATGCAGTGGCCGAACGCAGCCATGGCGCACAGCTCCGCCGCGTCGTCCAGGGGGGACCCGGTGGATTCCGCGTCCGTCGCAGCGCCCTCGCCCGTCTCCGGGGCCGGCGCGCCGGGCGGGGGAGCGGGACTCTCGCGGACGATGGCGGCGAGCGAGTCCAGCAGGGGGTTCCTGCGCGCGCACAGCTCACGCAGCCGCGCCTGCACGCCCTCCACCTGGCTCTCCACCTTCCGCTGGATGGCGGCGGAGTCGGCGGTGGAGACCGGGCCCGGGCGCAGGATCAGATCGCTCTCGGACCGCCACGCCTCGCCGACGAGCGCGTTGCACCCGGCCTCGTCTGCGGCATCGGCCATCTCCCGCAGCACCATGGTCCCGGTGGCGGCCACCAGCTCCGGGTCGGTGCGCACGCCGATGTCGGGAGGGGCGGCGAGCGACACCTCCAGCCGCCGGTACCGGTGCTCGTACGCGCGGCCCGTGCCCACGTCCGTCAGCGCGCCCGCCGCCGCCATGGCGCCCGCGGCCGGGAAGACCCATTGGGGCTCCGCGCCGGCCGTCAGGGCGCCCAGCGCCAGCACCGAGGGCACCAGGAGGTTGAAGTAGAAGCTGGGCCGGAGGTCGCGGCCGACGGTGATGCGCACCGGCTCCCAGCCGGGGCGGGCGAGCTCCAGCGTGCCGGATCGCGAGGCGGGGACGCGCAGGTTCGGCTCCGCGGAGGTGCCGATCACGCGCCCTTGGGCGTCGCGTACGGTCACCGAGTCGGGAGAGGTGACGAGCGTGAGGGGCGGGGTGCGCGGAGTCAGGACGGTGGCGCATCCGGCCAGCCCGGCCGCTCCGTAGAGGAGGAGGATGAGGCCCCGCATCTGAAGATCCCGCGCATGAAAGGAACATCGGCAACGCAAAGGACCGCTCCCCGAACATTCGGGCCGCGGTCCGTGAAACGCAACAATCTTGTCGTGGTACGGACGGGCGCCCGTCTGAAGTGCACCGGCATCTGCGCCACCACCGCTGGCGGCGACAGGGGCCCCACCTCGCCGGAGCGCCCGGAAACCAGGTTGCGGACCCCGCGCCCGCGCAGTTGAAGCCCCGCGCAGTTTGCGGGGCTTTCCGCTGTTGTAGCGGCGGCTTCAGCCGCTCAGGCGCGGGGCTGGCCGAAGCGCGTCCGCACTCACGCACTCACGCACTCGCCACGTCCTCTTCCTTCTCCAGCTTCTGCTCCTCGCGCCAGAGCGAGACCGCCAGCAGCAGCGCGCCGATGGTCACGCCCATGTCGGCCACGTTGAACACGGGCCACCGCACGTTGCCGATCCCGAAGTCGAAGAAGTCCACCACCCCGCGCGACGAGCGCACGCGGTCGATCAGGTTCCCCAGCGCCCCGCCCGTCACCAGCGCGATGGAGACCAGCCGCGTCTTGTCGCTCCACGGCGTCTGCCGGTACATCAGGTAGAGCAGGATGGCCGCGGCGACGGGCAGGATGCTGAACGCGACGCGCGACCACTCGCCCAGGTGGATGCCGAAGGCCGCGCCGCGGTTGAAGATGTACGTCAGCCGGAAGAAGTCGCCGATCACCGGCACGGGGTCGTACAGCCGCAGCGTACGCTCCACGATGAACTTGGTGATCTGGTCGATGGCGATCAGCCCCAGGGTGAGCCCCAGGTACAGCGCCATCTTCTTGCGCGCCTCGTCGCCGCGCGCGGGCGCGGCCGCCGGCCGCGAGTCCGCCGTCGTTTCGCTCATCCTCAGTCCTTCCGCGCCACGCGAGCCAGCGCGATGCTGCCGGCCACGCCGTCCAGGTCCACCTCGCGCGACGCCTCGTATCCCTCGAAGTCCGTCACCGAGCCCGTCTCCAGCTCCGCCGCCAGCGTCTCGCGCGCCACGAACTCGCCCCACTCGCGCGACACGTCCAGGATCTCGCCGTCCCCGAAGATGCCCAGGCGAATGCGGTCCTGCACCTCCAGCCCCGACTCCTTGCGCAGGTTCTGCACCCGGTTCACCAGCTCGCGCGCCAGCCCCTCCAGCCGCAGCTCCGGCGTGATGGTGGGATCCAGCGCCACGGTGAAGCCGCCCTCGTCCGCCGTGGCGAAGCTGCCGCGCGCCGTCTGCACGACGTCGAAGTGCTCCGCCGACACCTCCACGCGCTGCCCGTCCGCCTGCACGCCCAGCGGCTCGCCGCGGCGGAAGGCGGCCAGCGCGGCGGAGTCCAGCCCGCGGATGGCGTCCGCCACCTTCGGCGTCAGCTTGCCGAACGCCGCGCCCAGCGCCTTGAAGTTGGGCTTCGCGCTCAGCGTCACCAGCTCTTCCGCGCGGTGCATGAACTCCACCCGGTGCACGTTCAGCTCGTCGCGCAGGATGGCGAGCAGCGCGTCGTCCACCGCGTAGCCGTCCGGCACCACGGCGAAGAGCGTCCCCAGCGGCTGCCGCACCCGGATCCCCACCGAGTCGCGCGCCGCCCGGCCCAGCGTGGAGAGCGTGCGCACCGCCCGCATCCCGCGCTCCAGCCGCTCGTCGACCGACGCGGCATCCGCCGTCGGGAAGTCCGCCAGGTGCACGCTCTCGCCGGTGAGCGCGCGGTGCAGCCAGTCGGTGGTGAAGGGCGCGACGGGCGCCATCAGACGCGAGGTGGTGACCAGCGCCTGCTGCAGCGTGGCGAACGCGGCGCGCGTGTCCGCCGCGTCGGCGCTCCCCCAGAAGCGGTCGCGGGAGCGGCGCACGTACCAGTTCGAGAGGTCGTCGATCACGAAGTCCGAGATCGTACGGACGGCGTGCGTCAGGTTGTAGCCCTCCAGGTCCTCCGTCACCTCCGCCGTCACCGTCGCCAGGCGGCTGAGGAGCCAGCGGTCCAGCAGCGAGCGCCCGGCCGGCGCGGGGGCGTCCGCATCGGCCGTCCACCCCTCCAGGTTGGCGTAGAGGGCGAAGAAGCGGTACGTCTGGCGCAGCGTGTCGAAGGTCTTGCGCTGCACCTCCTTCACCCCTTCGGGATCGAATCGTTTGGGCAGCCAGGGGTTGGACGACGACAGCAGGTACCAGCGGAGGGCGTCGGCCCCGAACTGGGCGATGGCCTCCGCGGGGTTCACCGTGTTCCCCCGGGACTTGGACATCTTGAGGCCCCTGGCGTCCAGGAGCAGGTCGTTGACGACCACGTTCCGGTACGACGGCCCGCGCCCCAGCAGGGTGCTGATCGCCAGCAGCGAGTAGAACCACCCGCGCGTCTGGTCCACCCCCTCGCAGATGAACTCCGCCGGGAACTGGCGCTCCTGCTCCTCGCGGTTCTCGAACGGGTAGTGGTGCTGCGCGAAGGGCATGGCGCCGGAATCGAACCAGACGTCGATCACCTCCGGCGTGCGCCGCATCGTCCCGCCGCACCGCTCGCACGTCCACTCCAGCTCGTCCACGAACGGGCGATGCGGATCGGGGAGCTCGCTGCGCCCCGTCTTCTCCTTGAGCTCCGCGAAGGAGCCGATGAACTCCAGGTGCTTCGGCTCCCTGTCGCACACCCAGGCGGGGAGGGGCGTGCCCCAGTAGCGGGTGCGGCTGATGGCCCAGTCCACGTTGTTCTCCAGCCACTCGCCAAAGCGCCCGGTCCCCATCTCCGGCGGGAACCAGCGGATCTGCGCGTTGTTGGCCAGCAGCTGGTCGCGCACGGCGGTGGTGCGGATGAACCACGAGTCGCGCGCCATGTACAGCAGCGGGCTCTGGCACCGCCAGCAGTGCGGATACGAGTGCTCCTCGCGCGACGACCGGAAGACGAGGCCGCGCTGCTTGAGGTCGATCAGCAGGTCCGTGTCCGCGTCCTTGACGAACTTGCCGCCGACGAGCGGAAGGTCCGCGTGAAAGGCGCCGCGGTCGTCCACCGGCCGCAGCACGGGAAGGCCGACGGACTGCCCCAGCGCGTAGTCGTCCGCGCCGAAGGCGGGGGAGACGTGCACGATCCCCGTGCCGTCGGCGCTGCTGACGAAGTCGGCCGTGTAGACGTGCCAGGCGTTGCGCACCTGCTGGTCCGGAAAGCCCGCCGGCTGCACCCACTCGAACGGCCGCCGGTACGCCAGGCCGACCAGCTCGTCCGCGCGGTAGGAGCGCACGATCTCCGCGTCCTCGCCGAAGAGCGCGGGGACGCGGGCGCGCACCAGGACGTAGCGCCGCCCCTCGCGGGCCACCTCCACGTACTCCTCGCTCGCGCTGATGGCGAGCGCCACGTTCGACACCAGCGTCCACGGCGTGGTCGTCCACACCAGCAGCTCGCGGCCGTCCGGCTCCCCGTCCCCGCCCAGCAGCGGCATGGTCAGGTAGAGCGACGGGTCCTTGACGTCCTTGTAGCCCTGCGCCACCTCGTGGCTGCTGAGCCCCGTGCCGCAGCGCGGGCAGTAGGGAAGGATCTTGTGGCCGCGGTAGAACAGGCCGCGCTTGTTGATCTCCGCCAGCAGCCACCAGACGGACTCGATGTACTCGGGCCGGTAGGTGACGTACGGGTCGCTGTAGTCCAGCCAGTAGCCGATGCGGGCCGAGAAGCGCTCCCACTCGTCCGTGTAGGTGAGCACGGACTCGCGGCACACCTCGTTGAAGCGGGCGATGCCGATCTCCTCGATCTCGCGCTTGCCGCTGATCCCCAGCTTCTTTTCCGCCTCGATCTCCACCGGCAGGCCGTGCGTGTCCCAGCCGGCCATGCGCGGCACCCAGCGCCCCTGCATGGTGCGGAAGCGCGCCACGGTGTCCTTGATGGTGCGGCTGAGCACGTGGTGAATGCCGGGGCGGCCGTTGGCCGTGGGCGGGCCTTCGAAGAAGACGAACGGCTCACCGTCGGCCGTCTTCTCCAGGCTCCGGCGAAAGGTGCCTTCCTGCTGCCAGCGGCCCAGCACCTCTTCTTCCAGCGCGTTTACCGTAGACGGAAGCTCGGGAAACTTGCTCATCGGGTCCGGTCTGATCTTATCGGGACGGTAGAACCGCTGAAGTTAACGCTTCGCCGCGGATTCGGACACCGGAGGAGAGAGGCAGGCCTCCAGCCCGCCCCCTCCGCTCGCCGAGGCCCTCACCCGGCTCGCTTGAGGCTCGCCACCCTCTCCCGCAAACTGCGCGGGAGAGGGTGTACACCCCGGGCTTCCGGTGCGGTGGATGCCCATCCGCGATTCACCGTTGCAGTTCTCCCCTCTCCGCGAGGAACGAGCGGGGAGGGGCCCTCGCGGACGCAGCGAGGTGCCGGTCGAGACACACAGACTCCCCTCGGTCATGATCCTCCCCCTCTCCTCGCGCAGTTTGCGAGGGGAGGGGCCGGGGGAGGGGCCCCCAACACAGAACCGCCGCGCGAGCTGCGCGGCGGTTCATCCAGCACCCTTCGATCCGGCCCCGTGTCACGGCGCGCCGGGGAGGTTCCGGCAGCCGCGCTCCATGATCGCCCGGTCTTCCTGCGTCGGCGCGTGGGACGCGCTTTCCATGCACTGCTGGTAGTCGCTGCCGGAGCGGCGCGGGGTCGGCGGCGCGGTCCGCGGTTCGACTTCGTCCAGGCCGGCTTCCGCGCGGGCACGGCGGCGGGTGCGCTCCACGTGCGCGTCGATGCCGCGCTCGACGGCCGCGGACTCCTCCGGCGTCAGCGCGGGATTGAGGTAATCCTCCACCGTCTCGTCCTGCGCAGCCTCCCCCTCCCCGCCAGGATCGCGCCCCCCCTGCACCGCCGCGGCGGCCCCCGCGGCGACGGCAAGGATCAGCC
>DATAAG010000585.1:0-8572 GCA_036260235.1 Longimicrobium sp. | reverse complement strand
TCGGGCGGGTAGATTCCATTGCCGATTCGGTTCCGCGCGGAAGCCGGCGGAACCGGCACGAAAAAACTCCGTTGACTCCGCTGACTCCGTGTGAGGCCAATCAGTTGCCGTTGCTGTCAGCCGGCGCGGCGGGGCGGGGTGGGAAGAAGATGGAGCGGCGGTGCTCGTCCACGCGGCTGGCGGTAAGGAAGATGGCCAGCGCCTCGATGGCTGCCAGCGTGGCGATGGTGAAGACCGCGTAGAAGACCCACCGCGAGTAGGTGCCGAAGAGCAGGAGCGAGGCGCCGAACGCGTATCCCAGGCCGCCGGCCAACTTGCCCGAATAGAGGTGCAGGTCCCCCGGCTTCTTGAAGCGGATCATCCCCACCGCCACCGTCAGCAGCGCCAGCGCGGCCCACCCCGCCAGCAGCGGAAACTGCTCGCGGACGAAGTGCGGACGGAGCAGGATGAGCCAGAAGACCACCGAGACGGTGAGGGCGTGGTCCGCGACGGAGTCGAAGGTGCTGCCCCAGCGCGTGGTGCTGCGGGTGCGGCGGGCGATGGGGCCGTCCAGCATGTCCGTGAACCAGGCCAGCAGGGTGCCCGCGCCCACCAGCCGCGGGTGGCCCGTCAGGGCGAGCACCCACAGCACCGGCACCAGCAGCAGCCGCAGCGCCGTCAGGACGTTCGGCACCTTGCTCAGCCAGCTTGCGGTACGGTTCACCGGTGAATCCACGGCCAGGGCTCCTCGTCGTACGCGGGCGACATGATCGGCTCCATTTCGGAACGCGCGGCGCACCTTCCGCAAGACCCGTGACGGCGCGGGGACGAACGCCGCAACCCCGGGGCGAGCGGAGCCTGAGCGGGTGAACCCGCCGCAACGACTGCGGAAAGCCCCGCAAACTGCGCGGGGCTTCAACTGCTCGGGATGCGGCGGTGTGCAGGTACTCTGCTGCAAGTCTACACCCTCTCCCACGAGTTCTGTGGGAGAGGGTGCGAGCCCTGGTGGGCGGTGAGTGCCGGCCGCGCGTCAGTTGGTTCCCGCGCAGCAGCACTCGCCGGTGTCCTTGTTGTAGCGCCGGACGATGTCGCCCTGGTTCTGGCAGGCGCTGAAGCACTCCGCCATGGTGGGCCGGTAGAAGCAGTACTCCCCCTGCACCGATGCGCTGTCCACGTCGGCCGTCGCCGCGCGTGCGCCGAACAGCAGCGCCACGGCGACCGCGGCACCGAACCCCGCCCTCCGGATGGTCTCGATCTTCATACGCTCTCGCCGGTTGAGGTTGACGTACGCCCGGTCAGTTGGTTCCTGCGCAGCAGCACTCGCCCGTCTGCTTGTTGTAGCGGCGCATGATGTCGCCCTGGTTCTCGCATGCCTGCATGCAGGCCAGCAGGGTGGGCTGCGACCCGATGCAGTACTCCGCCCGCCCCGCCGCGCCGCCCGCGTCGGCCAGCGCCGCGCGCGCCCCGAACAGCAGCGCCACGGCGACCGCGGCACCGAACCCGGCCCTCCGGATGGTTTCGACCCTCATACGCTCCTCCCCGATCGAGGTTGACGGGCAGCCGCGGCGCGCCGCGCGCCGCGGCGGGAACGGTCGAGCACGATCAAAATCAGCCAGTACATTATACCTCTGGCCGCACCAGGCAACAATCACGAAGCGGGAAGCCAGGTGCGGGAGTGCGAAAGCACGGTGCTGTCGATGATTCGGGGCTGGCCCCGGGTGCACGTCACCCGGCGCGCGGCAGGAACGGTCCGCGAAGGCGGACATCGCGAAGTTCCAGCGGCGAATTCATTCGCTCATCGAGGGCGTGGGGCCGCAGGGCCGCTCGCCCGTTCTACATCAGCAGCGTCTCCACGCGGTGGGCGTGGACCATGTTTTCGCAGGGGGACCAGGCGAAGACGGTGAAGCGGCCGTCCTGCGAGGCCACCAGCGCCAGCGCGTCGCGCTGGTCGTGCACGAACTGCGCGGCGGAAAGGTGGCGCGTGCCGCCCAGCGCCGACGGCTCCACCACCTGCGCCTCGTCGCCCACCACCGGCGCGGTGAGGGCCACGCGCTCCACCGCCGGGCTGCCGCGCCGCCGCACCAGCTTCACCCCGAACGCCAGCAGCTCGTGGCGGTCGTTCAGCACCGTGGCGCCGTCCACCGCCGTCAGCCCGGCCACGGCGTCCACCGCGCGCCCCAGCGCGTCGCGCCAGGCGGTCCGCGACCGCTCGCCCTCCCCCGCGCGCATCAGCGCCGACAGCTCGCCATAGGGCGCCACGCGGTAGGGGATGGGGAGCGCGGCGGAAGCGTGCCACGCGTCGCTGTCCGAGGGGACGATGATCAGCGATCCCCCGCGGCCGTGCGCGCGCATGGAGATCGCCAGCAGGATCAGCACGCTGGCGGGACCGGCGGTGGGCGCCGGCGCGTCGAAGCCCAGCAGCGAGGTGAGCAGGGCCGGGCAGTCGGGAAGGCTGGCGGCGCCCTCGTCCACCACCATCACCCGGTCGCCCTGCAGCACCGCGATGGTGCCGAACTTGTCGAACTCGTCGCCGCGGCGGTACTTGACCACCAGCAGCCCCGGCTCCGCCACCTCCAGCACCAGCGTGGAGACGGGCACCAGCCGCGTGGTCCCCCACACGCGCAGCCCGTCGCCGTCCGGCCAGACGCCCAGGTGCAGCCCCGGCCGCTCCACCGCGGGCGCCAGCTTGCTGAGGTCGTGGGGGTCCAGCGGCAGCGGCCGCTCGAAGCACATCGGCAGCCCCGCGCGCTCGGGCGGGATGTAGGCGAGGGAGATGCGCGGCGCGCGCCCCTCCTCCTTCTGCAGGCTGGCCCAGAAGCCGGCGTCGATCAGCTCCTCCACGGCGTCCACGTCCGGCAGCGGCCCCACCTCCCGCACCCCGCTCCTGTGCGCCGCGTCCCCGTGCGCGGCCAGGTGCGTCCTGATCACGGGCGCCACGCTGCGCGCCGCCGGATACCCCGCTTGCCTCATCGTCCCCTCGTCCAGGTCCCCGGGGCGCGGCGGACGCCGGCCCGTGCGCGGGAGTATCTATCGGCGCCGTGCGGCAGGCAAGGCGAGACCGGCCGCCGCCCCCCAAAGAATGGGCCACGCAGAGCAGCAGAGCAGCAGAGCAGCAGAGCAGTGACTGCCGTTCCTCTGCTGCTCTGCTGCTCTGCGTGACATCATCAGTTCAGTGCTTTCGGTACATCGACGCATTCATCTATTGGAAGACTTCTTTACGAATCCGGGACTGGATGTCCCGCCGAAGTTCATCGGGACGGGTTCCACCGCACGGGAACCGGGGTGACGGAAGGGCCGCGGAGCCGTTTCCCGCGGGGTCGCCGGAGCGTGGCATTCGTGCAGCCATCGCGCAGGACGATGTTGACAGAGCGCGTTTGCCAGGTTACGATACCCACCACTCAGCCAACAGCCATCCGAAGTCCCCGTCCGTTCCGTTCCGCAATCCAGGGTGATCCGCAGGCAGGGCAGCAGCAGTCGAAATCGCCGATCCCGGGCTGTATTTGTCGGGTTTGTTAACAAAAGAGGTCCACGCGCCGCCAGCGGGTGATCGCTGCATCCCGGCGCACCGACGTGCCGGATTTGTTGGAAATTTTGACAAACGCACCAGACGGACCGCGGACGGCCCCGGGGCAGCCGCGGGCCGTTCCGTCGTCGCTTTCGGCCCCGCCGGGGCGCCGCGCCCCGGCCGCGGTTTGACGGACGATCCACCCGCGCAGCGCCGCCGCCGCGGCGGCGGCGAACCACTCCCCACCCATCGGAGGACACACCCATGGCACTCGGTCGTCAGTTGCTCCTCGCGCTCCTCGGCTGCCTGCTGGGCGCGGCCGGGCTGAGCGCACAGAATACGGGCACCGTGACGGGACTGGTCTACGAGGCCTCCACCCAGGAGCCCCTGTCCGGCGCCACGGTGGCGGTGGCGGAGCGCAGCGGGGTGACGGGCGCGGACGGCCGCTTCACCATCTCCGGCGTTCCGGCGGGGACCCACACCCTGCGCGCCACCCGCATCGGCTACGGGATGGCCACGCAGCAGGTGACGGTCGCCGCCGGTCAGACGGCGACGGCGAACGTGGGCATGAGCTCGCAGGCGCTGCAGCTGGAGGGGATGGTGGTGATCGGCTACGGTGAGCAGGAGGTGCGCGACCGCACCGGCTCGGTGGAGGCCGTGAGCGCCGAGGAGTTCAACACCGGCGTGGTCACCAGCCCGGAGCAGCTCATCGCCGGCAAGGTGGCCGGCGTGCAGGTGGTGGACACGGGCGAGCCGGGCGGCGGCGGCATCCTGCGCATTCGCGGCGGCACCTCGGTGAACGCCAGCAACGAGCCGCTCTTCGTGGTGGACGGCGTGCCCCTGGCGGTGGGCGGCGGCATCTCCGCGGGGCGCAACCCGCTCAGCTTCCTGAACCCGCAGGACATCGAGAGCGTCACCGTCCTCAAGGACGCCTCGGCCACGGCCATCTACGGCTCGCGCGGCGCCAACGGCGTCATCATCATCGAGACCCGGTCCGGGCGCGGCAACGAGCCGCAGTTCACCTACAGCACCACCCTGTCGCACGCGCAGGCCAGCGGCGAGCCGGACATGCTGAGCGCGGCCGAGTTCCGCATGGCGGTGCAGCAGCACGCGCCCAACGTGCTGCCGCAGCTGGGGAACGCCAACACCGACTGGCGCAGCACCGTCATCCGCGACGCCGGGGGCCAGGAGCACACGCTGGCGGCCGCGGGTTCGCGCGAGGACATGAACTACCGGCTCTCGCTCTCGTGGCTGGACCAGGAGGGCGTGCTGCAGGGGACGGAGATGGAGCGCGCCTCGGCGGCGCTCAACTACGGCCACCGCCTCTTCGGCGACCGGCTGAGCCTGCGCGCCAGCATCAAGGGCTCGCGCACCAACGACCGCTTCACCCCCGGCGGCGCGCTGGGCGCGGCGACGGCGTTCGACCCCACGCAGCCCATTCGCACCACCAGCGGCGCCTTCTACGAGTCCGCCAACACGCTGGCCCCCAACAACCCCGTCGCGGAGCTGGGGCTGCTGCAGGACCAGGGCACCACCTGGCGCAGCGTGGGGAGCGTGGAGGGCGAGTACCGGCTTCCCTTCCTGGAGGGGCTGTCGACGACGGTGCGGCTGGGCTACGACGTGACCCGGGCGGAGCGCTCCATCTTCTCTCCCAGCACCCTGCAGTCGCAGATCGAGGCCCCTACCTGCATCCGCCGTGTGGTGGACGTCAACAAGACGGAGGACGTGTGCGCCCGGGGCCAGCTGGAGCGGCGCAACCCCAGCCAGACCAGCGGGGTGATCGAGGCCTTCGGCACCTACGAGCGGGCGCTGGACGCGTGGAACAGCGAGGTGGACGTGACCGCCGGCTACTCGTACGAGGAGGCCCGCGGCGACTTCCCGCAGTTCATCGCCAGCGGCCTGGCGTCGGACGTGCTGGGCTCCAGCGGCGTGCCCGCGGCGCTGCGGGTGCTGCCGACGGTGACGGTGGAGGAGAACAAGCTGGCCTCGTTCTTCGGCCGGGTGAACTACACGCTGCGCGACCGCTACCTGCTCACCCTGAGCGTGCGGCGCGACGGCTCGTCGCGCTTTGGCCCCGGCAACCAGTGGGGCACCTTCCCCTCGGCCGCGTTCGCCTGGCGCGTGAGCGACGAGGCGTTCCTGGACGGGGCGGAGTGGCTGTCGGACCTCAAGCTGCGCGCCTCGTGGGGGATCAACGGCAACCAGGCCATTGGCAACTACCTGGCGTACAGCACGTACGTGCTGGGCAACCCGCAGGCGCAGGCGCAGTTCGGCAACACGTTCGTCACCACCATCCGCCCGGGCGCGGCGGACCCCGACATCAAGTGGGAGGAGACGACGTCGTACAACCTGGGGCTGGACTACGGCTTCCTGGACGACCGCATCTACGGCGCCCTGGAGTTCTACCACAAGGACACCGACGACCTGATCTTCAACGTGCCGGTGGCGGCGGGGACCAACCTGACCAACTTCGTCACCACCAACATCGGCAGCATGGAGAACCGCGGCGTGGAGTTCAGCGTGAACGCGGTGGTGCTGGAGGGCGCGGGCGGCGGGTTCCGCTGGGACGCGGGCTTCAACGCGGCGTACAACCGCAACCGGCTGGTGCGGGTGAACTCGGTGGGCCAGGGGAACGAGCAGATCGCCGTGGGCGGCATCGCCGGCGGCGTGGGCAACACCATCCAGGTGCTGCAGCCGGGCTTCCCCGTCTACTCGTTCTTCGTCTACCAGCACAAGCGCGACGCCAGCGGCAACCCGGTCTACGCCGACGTGAACAACGACGGGACGATCAACGAGAAGGACCTGTACGAGGACACCAACGAGGACGGCGACGTCAACTCGCGCGACCGCCGGCCGTTCGGGAGCCCGGCGCCGGACTGGGTGCTGGGGCACACCTCGCTGATGGAGTACGGCAACGCGGACCTGAGCTTCACGCTCCGCGCGCACCTGGGGAACCAGGTCTACAACAACGTGGCCAGCAACCTGGGGCACTACAGCCTGCTGCGCAGCGTGGCGCCCACCAACCTGCACAGCTCCGTGCTGGAGTACGGGTTCGACAACCCGCAGTACTTCAGCGACGTGTACGTGGAGGACGCCAGCTTCCTGCGCATGGACAACGTCACGCTGGGCTACAACTTCCGGAACCTGCGCCAGGTGCAGAACCTGCGCGTGTACGGCACGGTGCAGAACGTCTTCACCTGGACCAACTACAGCGGGGTGGACCCGGAGGCGGCCATCCGCGGCCTGACCACCACGCTGGGCATCGACAACAACATCTACCCGCGCGCCCGCACCTTCTCGGTGGGCGTGAACGTGGGGTTCTGAGGGCACGCTGAAACCGGTTCCGCGCCGCGCCCCGCCGCGGGGCGCGCGCGCCACCCGCTGATTCTGAATACCGGAGAAACGGACCGAGCCATGACTACCAAGGCGTGCAAGACGCTGATGACGACGGCCGCGGCCGCCCTGCTGATGGGGGCGGGGGCGTGCACGGACATCACGACGGAGCCCCGGAGCACCGCCACGGGCGCCAACATCTTCAACGACCCCACCTCGTACCGGGCGTTCCTGGCCAAGATCTACGCCGGCCTGGCGGTCACCGGCCAGGAAGGGCCGGCGGGGCGCGGCGACATCCAGGGGATCGACGAGGGCTTCTCCCAGTACATCCGCCTGCTCTGGCAGATGCAGGAGCTGCCCACCGACGAGGCGGTGATCGCCTGGGGCGACGGCAGCCTGCAGGAGCTCAACACGCAGACCTGGTCGGAGAGCAACGAGTTCCTGGGCGCCATGTACGGCCGCGTGTACTTCCAGGTGGCGATGGCGAACGAGTTCCTGCGCGAGACCACCGAGGCCAAGCTCACCGAGCGGAACGTGGGGACGGAGCTGCGCAACCAGATCGCGCAGTACCGGGCCGAAGCGCGCTTCCTGCGCGCGCTGAGCTACTGGCACGGCATCGACCTGTTCGGCAACATCCCGCTGGTGACGGAAGAGGACCCGATCGGCAAGGTCCCACCGGCGCAGGCCACGCGGGCGGAGGTGTTCGACTTCATCGTGAGCGAGCTCTCGGCCATCCAGCCGGTGCTGCCGGCGGCGAAGGCGGGGCAGTACGGCCGCGCGGACCGCGGGGCGGTGGGCATGCTGCTGGCCAAGCTGTACCTGAACTCGGCGGTGTACACGGGCACGGCCCGCTACGCCGAGGCGCGCCAGGCGGTGGAGGCGGTGATCAACTCCGGCGCGTACCAGCTGGACGACAACTACCGGCACATCTTCCTGGCGGACAACCACTCCTCGCCGGAGATGATCTTCGCGGTGCCGCAGGACGGGCAGTTCACGCAGTCGTACGGCGGCACCACCTTCCTGGCGCACGCGTCGGTGGGCGGCGACATGTCCGCCAGCAACTACGGCCTGGACTTCGGCTGGGGCGGGCTGCGCGCCAAGCCGGAGCTGGTGATGCTGTTCCCCGGGGGCGCGGGGGGCGCGGACCTGCGCTCGTCCATCTTCTTCACCCAGGGCCAGTCGCTGCAGATCAACAACCTCACCGACTTCCGGCAGGGGCTGGCCGCGCCCAAGTACTCGAACGTGACCTCCACCGGGGCGCCGGGGAGCAGCCCCGGGTTCCCGGACATCGACTATCCCATGTTCCGGCTGGGGGACGCGTACCTGATGTACGCCGAGGCGGTGCTGCGGGGCGGCGGGGGCACGCGGGCGCAGGCGCTTACGTACGTGAACGCGCTGCGGATGCGGGCGTACGGCAACAACAGCGGCAACATCACCGACGCGCAGCTCACGCTGGACTTCATCCGCGACGAGCGGGGCCGCGAGCTGTACTGGGAGGGCCACCGCCGCACGGACCTGGTGCGCTTCGACCGGTTCACGGACAACGGCGTGTGGACCTTCAAGGGCGGCGTTCCCCAGGGGCGGCTGACGGAATCCTACCGCGACCTGTACCCGCTGCCGGCCAGCGAGCTGCTGGCCAATCCCAACCTGGACCAGAACCCCGGCTACGGCGGGTAACTTCAGGGAATAGGGAATAGGGAATAGGGAATAGGAACAGCCTGCAGCTCCGCCGCCGCAACGGCGGGGCTGCAGGCG
>DATAAG010000584.1:0-4174 GCA_036260235.1 Longimicrobium sp. | reverse complement strand
TTTTCCTCTGTATCTCTGGCTGTTCTCTGCTCCTCTGTACCCCAACCTCTTCCGTTTTTTATCACACCGTGACATCGCCGTGGCGCACCCGTGTACGCGCCTACACGCCGCTCCGCGATCATCCCCGCGGCGTGTGTGCGCACGCCCGCATCAGACGGCAAACCCACACTCGGGACAGAGATGACAAACGCACTCCGGCGGTGGATCGCCCCGTCCGTGCTGCTGGCCATGACGCTGGCGGCCTGCGGCGGCGACGGGGGAACGGAGCCGCAGCCGCTCGCCGCGCCCACGGGGGTGACGGGGACGGCGGGGAGCCAGCAGGTGACGCTCAGCTGGCAGGCGGTGGCGGACGCGGACGCCTACACGGTGCAGCGCGCGGCGGGCACCGGCACCTTCGCGGACGTGGGGACCACGCCGCAGCCCTCCTACACCGACACCGGGCTCTCCGCCTCCACCACCTACCGCTACCGCGTCTTCGCCACCCGCGGCGCCGAGGTGGGCCCCGCCAGCGTGGTGACCATCACCACCAGCAACCTGCCGGTGGTGCTGGTCGGCAACGACATCACCGCCAGCCGCACCTTCCACCGCGACTCCGTCTACCGGCTCACCAACTTCATCCACGTGGGCAACGGGGCCAGGCTGACCGTCCAGGCGGGAGCGCGCATCGAGGGCGAGCAGGGGTCGGCGCTCTTCATCCTGCGCGGCGCCAGCATCGAGGCCGTCGGCACGGCGGCGCAGCCCATCGTCTTCACCTCGTCGCGCGACGTGGGGAGCCGGCAGCCGGGCGACTGGGGCGGGCTGGTCATCATCGGCGGCGGGACCATCAACCGCAGCGGCGAGATCATCCTGGAAGGGACGGGAACCAGCAGCACCAACAACCCCGCGCTGGCCTACTCCGGCGGCACCGCCGCGGGCGACGCGGGGAGCAGCGGCCGGCTGAGCTACGTGCGCATCGAGTTCGCGGGCTTTGGCCCGGCGCCCAACCAGGAGCTCAACAGCCTCACGCTGGCGGCGGTGGGGAGCGGCACCACCATCGACCACGTGCAGACGCTGGCCGGGCTGGACGACAGCTTCGAGTGGTTCGGCGGGACGGTGGACGCGAAGTACCTGGTGTCGTACGAGAGCGGCGACGACCACTTCGACGCGTCGGAGGGCTTCCGCGGCCGGGTGCAGCACATGATCGCCTACCAGGACACGGTGCTGCCGCCGCGCGCCTTCTCCGGCAACCTGTCCAGCGACCCGCAGGGGATCGAGAACGACGGCTGCGACGCCGGCACCGGCACCTGCACCTTCAACTCCACCCCGCTCACCACGCCCATGTTCGCCAACTTCACCGTCGTCGGCACGGGACCGGGGGTGGTGCCCTCCGGCGGCGGCATCGGGATGCTGCTGCGGCGCGGCGCGGGGGGCTACTACGTGAACGGCGTCATCGCCCGCTGGCCCAACGCGGCGATGAGCATCCGCGACCAGGCGACGTGGGACCGCGTGGCGGCCGGCAGCCTGGTCGTGCGCAGCCTGCTGCTGGCGGAGAACGCCAGGACGTTCACCGCCGCCAGCGGCCAGTTCCCCGCCGAGGCGGACAGCGCGGCGACGAAGACGGCGTGGAGCGTCCAGCACCACGCGGGGACCATGGGCTCGCTCTTCACCGCCTTCCCGGCGCGTCCCGCCGCGCCCTCGCCCGCGACGATGGACTGGACCCCCGCCGCCGGCTCACCCGCGGCCACGGGGGGCACCGGCGCCTTCACCGGCACGCTCGCGGCCATCGGCGGCACCTTCGTGACCGGCACGGACTACCGCGGCGCCGCGGCGCCCGGCGGCGAGAAGTGGTGGCAGGGCTGGACGAACTACGCCCGCCGGTAACAGCAATTCCTCACGCAGGGCCGGCAGAGTCCAGACGCTCCGCATGACCCTGCGTGAGGCTGGCCGGTTCAGCGAGACCGGGAGGTCTGCTGGCATGCCCGGGCCCGTCCTCAGGTGCCCCGGGGGCTGGCCGGAACGGGGGCGGGACGCAGGTGCGCAGGGGGGCGCAACCCGGCGCGCCCGGCGTGCAGGGCGGCCTTGTTCAGCACCGGCACCGGCACGCTCAACTGCATGGGCGCCGGGGGGGTGGGGAAGGACGGCATGCCGTACTGCGGAAAGAGGTCGGCGCCCTTCCAGTTCTGCGCCTCGGCCGCCTCTTTCACGGGGACGCCAGCTTTTCCTGGAACTTCGCGGCGGTCAGGTCGCCCCATGCGGACCACGGGTCCAGCCGGTCGTCCTGGAACATCGTCAGGTACCCCGGCCCCGGAGTCATCGCCACGTGGGCCGGGCGCACCCACGCGGAGGTGAGCGCGTTGAAGCGGGCCTGCAGGGCGGCCGAGCCGTCGTCCAGCCCCTCGCAGCTCCACGCGCCCCCGGTGGGGTCCGGAAGCCAGAGGGCCACGTAGCGCACGTCGCCGGGCGCGCCGTAGGCGTCGGCCCACCCCAGGATGCGGCCCTGCTGGCGGTGCTGCTGGTTGAGCTGGGCCAGCTTCGCGGCAGTCAGGTTCGCCTGGGCCGGCGGCACCGAAGCGAAGGGGCGAAAGACGCCCGCGAACAGGGGCGCGCCCGCGGAGCCGGTGGCGGTGATGATGAAGGGGCCCCACCCCTTGAGCTTCATCAGAGGTGGGCGAGCGGCACCGCCGGGCTTTCACGCGGACTGCCGTACGCCGTGTGACCAGATCAACGGGAGGAATTCGGGAGATGATTGACGTTCGATGCATCGCGCTGGCGGTGCTGGCGACGCTCGCCGCCGGCTGCCGCGACGCCGCGCAACCAGCCGAGGCTGCCGCGACGCGGGTGGACAGCATCCGCCCCCCCGCCGAGGCGCTGACCCGCTTCCGCGCGGGGCAGCCGCCGACGGACTCGCTCTCCGGCGGGGCGAGCTCGCGCGATGAGCTGGTCGCGCGCCTGGTGCAGGCGGTGGAGCGGCAGGACAGCGCGGCGATTCGGGGCCTGGTGCTGGACCGCGCGGAGTACGCGTACCTCTACTTCCCCTCGCTGCAGCGGATGAATCCCGCGACGAACCTGCAGCCGGAGGTGATGTGGATGCTGCACGCGCAGGAGAGCGAGAAGGGGATCACGCGCGTGCTGCGCCGCCTGGGCGGCGGCCAGGCCCGCTTCGGCGCGTACGACTGCGAGGAGCAGCCGCAGGTGGAGGGGGAGGGCGACATCCGCTACTGGCACCAGTGCACCGTCGAGGTCATCGCCCCCGATGGGCAGAGCGCGCCGCTCAAGCTCTTCGGCTCCGTGATGGAGCATGGCGGACGCTGGAAGATCGTCTCCTACGCCAACGACTTCTAGCCGCCTTCTGCAGCGCCCCGTCGTTTCGCCCGCGGAGGACGCGGAGCGTGCATGGTTGCATCCGCGTCCTCGTATGATGATCCTTGACAGTGCGCCGGAATTCGGTTGTATGCACCTTCGCCCGCATGGTGGTCCCCCGGAACCAGGTACGTAGCGATGCGAACCATCCTTGCCCTTCCGCGCCGCCTGGCGATCCTCGCCGCGCTGGCCTGCGCGGCGCTCCCGGGCGCGCTGGACGCGCAGGTGGAGCCGCGCCCCGCGCCGGCGGCGTTCTGCTGGACGGCGCAGCCCGGGGAGAGCTGCCGGGCGTTCCTGCTGGTGGAAGGAGGGGCGTACCTGCTGCTGGGCGGCTCGCGCTACGTGCGCACGGACTTCGACGGCTCGCGCGACCGCGAACGCCACCTGACGGGGCACGTGGGGCTGGAGGTGGGCGCCCTGGCGAACGTGTCGATGCGGGACGCCCTGGGGGCGACGCTGCTGGTGGGCGCGGACGCCAACGGCGAGCGGGTGGCGCTCAAGGGCCGCTGGCGCCGGTGGACGTCCCCACGCACCGCGCTGGACCTGGGCGCGGGGGCGCTCATCGCGCGGCGCGCCGAGCCCCGTCTGCCGGGGGAGCCCGGCAACGATCACGTCCCGGTCCGGGGGCTTACCGCCGACCTCTCGGTGGGGTTCACGGAGTGGGCGTCGGCCAGCCTGCGCGGTGAGCTGCTCTTCGACGACGACGGCCAGGCGGCCAGCGGCGTGTACAGCGGCGTCAAGCTGGGGCCCCGCCCCACGGCGGTCGCCGCCGCGGCCCCCTTCGTCTTCGCCGCCCTCATCTTCATCTTCGGGGTCGGACGCACGTGATCCGAGT
>DATAAG010000583.1:0-9775 GCA_036260235.1 Longimicrobium sp. | reverse complement strand
GCAGCAGGATGTCGGACTGGGCAAGGGCGGGGGCGGCGTGCGCCGCGGCGGAGAGCACGGCGGCCGCGGCCAGCGCGGCAAGACGAAGGTACGGCTTCATCGGCGGGTCTCTCGGTGCAGGGTGAGGGGACTGCCGGGGGGACCGCTTCACGCGGGGCCGTGCGCCGGAGGACGGCGGGGGAGGGGCTCGGGGAGACCGTCCGCCCTCCGTTTCCCCGGGACACCGGGTCCGGAAAGGGCCGGCCGCGGCCACTGGCGCGCGATCCGGCCCCTGCGGTCGGCCGGCGGGTGCCGGCGAACGCCTACGCCGCCGCGCGCGCCGGGGCGCGGTAGCCCAGCGTCACCAGCGCCGGGGCGCCCGGCGCCGCCGCGCCGTGCCAGGGCGAGTCCGGGTAGCCGCCCAGGAACGCCGTCTTCCCCAGGGCGCGCGCGCAGCGCATGCAGGGAAAGGCGTCGAACGGGTTCGCCGGGTCGCGCGCGGCGGTGCGGGCCTGCAGCCCGCGCAGCGCCTCCACGTAGCGCGGCCACACCTCGCGGAACGGCGTCTCGTTCAGGTCCGCCACCACGTCGTGCTCGTTGAAGCCGTACTCCGAGAGCTGGCAGCACATGGACAGCCGGCCGCGGGCGTCCACGTACACCCGCTGCCCGCTGAACGTCTCGCACGCCTGCTCCGGGCCGTCGAACGGGTAGCCGTAGTCCAGCTGCAGCGCCGTGCGCCGGCCGGGCTCGGCCTGCAGGGCCCGCACCTCGTCGCGCACGGCGGACCACTCGCCCGGCGGCAGGTCGCTGTCGCGCGCGGCGCTGCCGGGAACGGGTTGCGGCAGGATGAAGTGCAGCCGCACGCATCCCAGCGCCTCCGCCAGGTCCGCGGCCAGGCGCACCTGGTGGCGGTCGCGCCGGTCGATGACGATGGAAAGCGCGGCGGGGATGCGCCGGCTGGTGAGCAGGGCCATGGCCTGCAGCACCCGCCGGAAGCTTCCCCGGCCGCGCTCTTCGTCGTGCACCTGCTCCGTGGCCCCCGACAGGCTCACCCGCACCGCCTCGGGCGGGTGGCGGTCCAGCGAGGGCATCAGCCGGCGCATGTGCCAGCCGTTGGTGACGAAGCGGTACGGAACGCCGCGATCGTGCAGCCCCGCCACGATCGCGGCCCAGTGCGGGTGCAGGGTGGGCTCGCCGCCGGTCATGCTGGCGGTCACCTGTCCCTTCCCGAAGATCTCCAGCGCGTCGTCCACCGTGCGGAACAGCAGCTCCGGCGGCAGGTTGCGCACGGTGGTCACGTCATCGCGGATGCAGTGGGGGCACCGCAGGTTGCAGTGCTCCGTGACGGCGAATCCCACGTACATCACGGCGGCGTCCTCTCGCGTGCGGCGGTGCGGCTCAGAAGCAGGTGCTTCCGGTGACGCCGCAGGTGCCCTCGATGGCGTCGTTCGTCACCAGGGTGAGCCGGGTGAGCGGCGGCAGCTCTTCCACGCGGGGAGCCGTCCACGGCCGGCGTGCGGCTGCGGTCGGCGCTGGACGGTCGGTACCCTTGTCGGCCATTGCAGGGGTCTTTGCGGATAGAGGGCGATCCCGGCGGTGCCGGGCCGGATCGGCGCGGGTGCCGCGGCGGCAGCCGGGCGGGAGGCAAAGCGGTCGCGGAACGGTACCGCAGGCCATGAATCCTAATCCCTATGAACCTTTCACGCAACACGTTCACCCGTCTGCTGCGCGCGTGCGCCGCAAAGTCGGGAAGGGAGCGACGGCGCGGACCGGGAAAACCAGCCTATCCTGTTGCAGCGCGTCAGGATGCGCAGAACGTCCCTTCCTGCTTTCCGCGAAGCCTCCCCTCGCCCGGCGGTTCCGGGCGGCGTCCCGGACCCGCGGGGCCGGGCCCGCGGTCCACGCCGGGTGGGGCGGCAATGCCCCACCCGGCGCGGCCGGAACGGACGGCCTCCTGGAAGCGCCCGGCGCGGCGGACCCTTCCGGCGCCCCGGCCTACTGCAGGCGCAGGAAGGTCGCCATCGAGGGAACGCCCGCGGTGCTCACCAGGAAGAGCAGGTAGTATCCCCGCGGCGCGATGCAGGGGTTGGGCGGGGTGCGCAGGGTGATCGTCCCCGCGCCCCGGGTGAAGGTGAGCCCCACCATCCGCTGGTCGGCGTTGAAGGAGTGCGTCACCGAGCCGGCGCGGATGAGCGCCACCGAGCCGATGGCGGCGGGGTCGGGGGTCTGCACCGTCACCGCCGCGCCGTACCCGGCCGCCGCCGGCGCGCCGGAGAAGACGGGGCGCGGGCCCGCGAACAGGTACGGCGGGCTGTAGGTCTCGGCGCGCAGCTCCGGATACTTGTACGCGGGCGGCTGGAAGGCGCCGTCCTTGCCGGCGATGAGCACCCGTCCGTCGGGAAGGAGGAGCGCCGTGGAGTGGTACAGGCGCGGTACCCGCGTGGAGCAGAGCGTGGTCCACGCGCGGGTGGCGGGGTCGAACCACTGCACCTGGAACACGGGGTCGCCGGCCAGGTCCGCCTTTCCCTTCGCGCTGCCGCCCACCACCAGCACCTTGCCGTTGGGAAGCAGCACGGCGTCGGCCATCACCCGCGGCTGGGCCATGGGCGGAAGGCTCGTCCACGCCGGGCTCGCCACGCCCAGGTCCAGGACCTCCGCCGCGGCCCGGGCCGGGGTCCCAGCCCCAGCGCCGCGCCCTCCGCCCCCGCCCCGCCGATCACCATCACCCGCGGCCGGTAGCTTTCCGACGGCAGCAGCGGCAGCAGGACCGAGGTCCCCGCGCCCGGCCACGAGCGCGAGACCGGCGACACCGTGCGCAGCTGCAGCGCGTCCCAGCTCCCCCCGGCGGTGCCGGCGGCGGGCGGGTTGAAGAAGCGCGTGGTGTTGCGCGAGTGGACCAGCACCTTGCCCGTGGGAAGGACGTAGACGAACGGGTACAGGTCGATGGTGGGGAAGCTCGCCGGGAAGTGCGCGGAGAAGGGCGTGGGGAGGGGATTCTCCGGCCCCACCGTCCCGGTGGCGGGGTCGAAGATCTCCGTGGTGTGGTTGACGGGGTTGCCGGCGTGGGGCCCGCCGCCGTTCACCGTCCCCGAGAGCAGGAGCATCCGCCCGTCGGGGAGCGCGGTGACGGTGGGGTACCAGCGGCCGCGGGCCATGGTCCCGCGGTGCACCCACGTCTGCGTGGCGGGATCGAAGCCGTGCAGCTCGCGGATGGTGTGCTCGGCGTGCCCGCCCGCCACCAGCAGCTCGCCGGAGGGGAGAAAGGCCTGCCCCCCGCAGAACAGGTGGGGGTTGTGATGGCACGCCGTGGGCGTCTGCAGCGCCCCCGTGGCCGGGTCCAGCACCCGCGACTGGATGTGCGCGCCCCCCGCGTCGTTGAAGCCCCAGAGGATCAGCTTTCCCGTCCGCGCGAGCCCCATGTGCACGGCCACCGCGCCGGTGCGGAAGGGGATCTCGGCGCGGCCGCGGGTGGCGGGGCAGCCGGCCTCACGGTGGATGACGAACGGCCCGTGCCACCCCGCCCCGTCGCGGTAGTAGTGCTGCAGCACGCCGCCGGCGCGGGCCACCACCTCCAGCGGCCCGTCGGGCGAGGCGAAGTTGCTCTGGATGAGCCCCACCGCCTGCACCGTCCCGCTGCCGAAGCGGACGGGCCCGCGCCAGGGGTTGTCGGGCACGTCGTTGGCGCGCCACCAGTGCCCCAGCCCGCCCCCCGCCAGCGGCGACACCAGCTCGAAGTTGCCCCGCGTGCCGAAGCTCCCCTGGATGAACGAGGGCGCTCCCGCCACGCCGCTGGCCAAGGGGAAGGGCCCGTGCCACCCGGCGGCGTCGCAGAAGTAGCGGACCAGTTCGCTCCCCACCCGGGCCACCACCTCCAGGTTCCCCGGGCTGCCGTAATTGCTCTGCAGCAGCGCCACCGCCGCCACCGCGCCGCTGCCGAAGCGGACGGGGCCGTTCCACACCCCGCCCGCGTCGTTGTTGCGCCACCAGTGGCCCATCCCCCCGCCCGAGAGGGGCGCCACCACCTCGAAGTTCCCCTTCGTCCCGAAGCTGCTCTGGATGAGCGCCGGCGGGCCCGTCACCACGGCGCCGCCGGGGAGCGGCACGGCCTGCTGCCAGCGCCAGCTGGCGCCGTCGTCGCGCCAGTTGTGGATCAGCCGGTTCCCCTCCCGCGCCACCACCTCCAGGTTCCCCGCCGGGCCGTAGTTGCTCTGGATCAGCGAGACGCCCGTGACGTCGCCGGTGCTGCCGAAGGCGATGGCGGGGACGGACCAGGGAAAGTTGGCCACGTCGTTGTGCCGCCACAGGTGGGCGATGCCGCCGCCCGCGCGGGGGATGACCACCTCGAAGTGCCCGCGGGTGCCGTGGGTGCCCTGGATGAAGAAGCTGCTGCTGCGCGTGGGCATGATGGGACCTCCTGCAAAGAGGGGGCATGAACGCCGGGCGGGGCCGGCGGGGAAAGAACGATGGAATGGGTACGGCGGGGGGAGGTGGGGCGGGTGCTGCGGTGGCGCCAAAGGCAAGCGGCATACCCGCGGCCGGGGTCCGGCATCTTCCTGTGCGGCAGCCGGTTGGCGGATCTGACCGGCGAAGCCGTAATGGCGGGACGAGGCGGGAATGGGACAGGTGGGGCGCGGGAGCCCGGCCGCGAATCCCGCCCGCCACCGGTGCCTCCGGGGTCGGCGGCAGGAGACCGCGCGCCGCGGTGCTCGCCCGGGAAGCGATGAAGGGAGTCGCGGCCGCATCTTTACGTCCTTCCCCGCCCGGTTGTGACGCTCCCGCAGGGAGCCTCGGCGCGCCTGGTCGCCCCGCGCTGGTGCGCAGGCCAACGTCTCCGGGTCAGGTGAGGGGGATCCCTGCCAGCATCAGGAGCCCGCCCAGGGCCATCCTCCCTGTCCGGCGGCTGGATGAAAAATCCCGAGCGGAATGCGAAGAGCCCCCGGCGAGGGCTGCCGGAGGGCTCCCAATCGGCCTGGTCGCCCGATGCTTCCTGGCCCGGAGGCTCGGAGCCGCGGGAAGCGCCACCGACCCGCAGGCTGGGTCAGCAGGCGCTCGAGGAAATCCCCCCGGTCGCGGAGCGCGTGCAGCTCGGCGGCGTCTGGCTCTATGGCAGAGATTCGCGCGCTGATGCGTCCAGCTCTTCCTGGACCGCCTCCTGGCTCCGGACCGGCCGACGCTCGGCGTGCTGAATTCAGGACAGTCCGCCAAAGAGCAGGAGGAGCGCTGCGACTCCGCCCACATCCCACGATCAGGTCGGCCGCGCTTTCCATCATTCTGCCTCCCGGTGCATCACGGACTTCCCTGTGGGGAGTGCCATTCGAGGCGTTTGAGCGAAAGACCACGCTCGGTGATCCGGTAGACGTGGGTCTTCCCGTCGATCACCCGACGCTCGGCGTATCCAAGCTGGACGAGCCATCTCAGATCCTCGGACAAAAACGTTCTGCCTGGGCTGCGCCCGGCCACTTCGTCCTGTTGCTCCAGCAATGTGGCGAGCTCGCGGCTGGACCACCAACCAGCCTCTCCATCCACCCACTCGCGCTGACGGACCGCCGGCTGGGCGGCTGCGCTGCGCAAGGCGTCGAGGGCGACGGCCACGCCGTCCCTCAAGACCACCCCTTCTGTGTTCGCGTCGCGCGGGTCGTTGATGCCCGCCGGCGCGGCACCAACCGTTGCGGCGAGCGCTTCGATGCCCTTCCGGGTAATCCGGTACGCCCACACGGCCTTCGGCTCGCCCGGCGCGCGCACGTCGTCCCGGATCGCGCGCCCGCGCTCCGCCTGGACTCTCATCAGATCGCCCGTGCCCCAGGTCTTGAGCGCGGTTTCGATTTCCCGGGCCGTTGCCCATCCCCGCACGCCGTGCACGAGATAGCCCGCCTCGCGGGCGGCGAGCTCTGTGAGGTAGGCCAGAGCCCGGATCGCTGGAAGGGAGGGTGGAGTTCTCATGCCCGCAGGGTACCCGGCCCGCAAGCAGGCACAAAAGCCCCTGAAACTGGCGGATAGCAGGTAGACCCCAAATCTAGCAGTTCGCGTATGTCTCGCATTACTTTGTCCACATCCCCCAGCTATTCCGGCTGCGGGTGAGGACATGCACACGCGAGGCAGAACCATGACGAGGCGCATTGTGGCGGTCGCGGCGATTGCCCTGATGGGGGGATGTGATTCCACGCCAACCAGCAGCGTAGAGAACCTCGGAGCCCTTCACAGCGGCGGGGTCATTTTTGGTTCCGGGCACCGCTCGGACTCGACCACGACCTCTACCACTTCCGAGAACGATGAAGCCACCGCACAGGAGGAGCGTGGTGGCGTCATCTTCGGCAGCGGGCACTGATTACTGCTTCTTCCGCGGTCGCCAGGTAGGCCCCCGCCACCGCCGTAGCCGGGCGGCCACTTCCGGTACGAGGCCCCGGAGCGCTGCTGTGGCGGGGTCCTGCTCTGGCGGTGGCGGAACTCCTGGAGAACGCACTGAGATATCCCGAGCGACGCGCGCGGCGAGCTCTTCGGACAGGGTGTCGCCGGCCGCCCGGCGTATGGCCTCGCCGATCAGGCGATCCGCAGTACTCCAATCCTGCATCAGGTGCGCTCCGGCGGCAGCATAGGCCAGGGCGCCCGCACTCGCTTCCCCATATCGTTCCGCCATCTGCTCAACATGGCGGAGCGCGGCGGCGAAAACCTCCCGATTTCCCATGCCGCCGGCCGCATACGCGGTGAGGCCCCATATCTGGAGTGACTCAACCGGGGCGGTCAAATGCGATTGGACGAGTTGAAGGAGTTCAAGGGCAAGGTCGTACAGGCCACGCCTCGCCAGTAAAAGGGAGAGGTCAGCGCCAAGGTAGGGGACGCGTCGGGCATGGATCGGGTAGACGCGCGCTGCGCGGCGAACCAGAGAGGACGCACGGGCGAGATCCTCACGCAAATACGCCAGGGTGAACGCATCGTGAAGCGCTTCTGCGCCTGATTCTCGCAATCCGCCTTTCCGAGCCGACACGCCGGCGCGCTTGATCCAGCGCAAGGCCCGGCCGTACTCACCATGATCTCTCAGGAGGTTCCCAAAGCCTAAATGTCCGTTGACGTATTCGAGAACGTTCCCCGCTCTCCGCGCCAAACCCAAGCCTCTCTCATACCACAGTTCGGCGCGGGCCCTCTCCCCAGCTCGTCGGCAAGCTCGTCCCGCCAGGTTCGCCATCTCCGGATCTTCGGGCAGGAGTCGGGCAGCAGCCTCAGCGTACCCAACGGCGGTCACAGGGAACGAGTGATCTTCTGCCCATTCCGCGACTGCCCGGCACGCCGCCGCCAGTGCCAGATCGTTCACCTGCGTCGGGTTCCACAACAGCTGCGCGAAGACTTCCAGAGCTCCACGCACCCGATCGGGCGCATTGACGTGGCGCGCATCTCCCCGGCTCGTAAAAAGCTCACCCCGCAGCTCGGGTGGGGATTCAGCGTACAGGCGAACGTTGTATAGAGACAGCAGCAAGTCCACGCCTGCCTCCCCGTCCACTTCGCGCAGTACGGTGAGGTCTTCTAACGGCCAGTTGGGAGGAGGTGCCACGAACCATGGCCCACTCCGTTTTCTCTGCGCCTGCGCGACTTTGGGTGGCGCCATGATCCGAGACTGGTAAACAGAGTGCGTACGGATAGCGACAGTCTAATCCGCCCCATCGAATCGCGCCACCGCGAAGGTTTACACAGCAAACAAGCACGCGTTGCCAGGCGACCATGGCAGCGGGTGCTTCAGCCACCACTGGTGACGATACTCCAGCGGTGAGTCAGTTCCCGCTCCCGAAAAGCCTCATGGCGGAGCAGTGGCGGAGCCATCGGTCCACTGCGGCCTGATCGTTCATGTCGGGAGGTGGCGGGGGCATCCTGCGGTCCGGAAACCGAAATGGAGTGTGCAGGTTGTCTGCGTCGCCCACCACACCGGATGCCGGCGGGGGGAGCTGTCTGAGCCGCTCGAGCGCGGGGATTGCCCAGCGCGCATGTGGGTCGTTCGCTGCCGGGGGGAGCAAAAGCGCTTCCTGCGTTGCCATGGGTCACCTCTCACCTCCTGGATCACGTCACCGGACGCCCGGCACGGTGGCAGGTTCCGTGGCGTGAAGCGAGGGCGAAAGTCCCCAAAACTGGTATGCGGCAGATGGTCTACGGTACTGGTATTTCGCGTGTTGGCGCCTCCCGGGACGACGGAGTATCGTGGTATTGCCGGGCCGTCTTGACTGGCTGGGTCACCCGGAAACGGTACGCTGGCACAACCGCGCTCGCTCGCGGGGCACACACAGGGGAGCGGCCCGGTACCGTCTTCCGTCGCTGGGGGCGCCGGAGGATGAGGAAGGGGTGAGGGAAGCGCGGGTCTGGCAGCGGTCGCCAGGCCCGCGTTTTCTCAACCTGGCGCGAGGGGCGAGTACGGTATGGCTCCCCGAACGTGAGAAGAGAACGTGGCAGAGCACGACGTGACACTCGAGCGTGTTCGCCCGGGGAAGCGATGAGGGGAGTCGCGGCCGCACCCTCGACCTCCTTCCTCGGCCGCATCTGACGCTCCCGGGGGGAGATGGGGACGAAACATTTGGTGGGTGGCGGAGGCGGGGCTGGCAAAGCGGCGGCCGCGCGTCCATATTGTTCCCTTTCCCGACGCATCCGCATCCATCCGCGCGACCTTCGCCCGATGAGCACTGCCGCCGCCGCCGTACCCTCCGCCGATCCCCTGGACGACGCCCGGGCGGTGCTGCGCCGCTACTGGGGGTACCTGGACTTTCGTCCGGGGCAGGACCAGGCGATCCGCAACGTGCTCTCCGGCGGCGACTCGCTCACCATCATGCCCACCGGCGGGGGCAAGAGCCTGTGCTACCAGGTGCCGGGGACCATGCTCCCCGGCGTCACCCTGGTCGTCAGCCCCCTCATCTCGCTGATGAAGGACCAGGTGGACGCGCTGCAGGCGGCGGGGGTGCCCGCCACCTTCATCAACTCCACCCTCCCGGTGGGCGAGATGGCGGCGCGGATGGACGCCGCGCGGCGGGGCGAGGCCAAGCTGCTCTACGTGGCCCCCGAGCGCTTCGACGCCGACGGGTTCCGCCGCCGGCTGGCCGACATCCCCGTCTCGCTGCTGGCGGTGGACGAGGCGCACTGCGTGAGCGAGTGGGGGCACGACTTCCGCCCCAGCTACCTGCGCCTGCGCGAGGTGCGCACGCTGCTGGGCGGCCCGCCCGTCGCCGCGCTGACGGCCACCGCCACCCCCGAGGTGCGGGCCGACATCGTCCGCCAGCTGGGGCTGCGGGAGCCGGCGGTGCTGGTGACGGGGTTCGACCGGCGCAACCTGGTGTGGCACGTCCTGCAGGCGAAGAACGACTCGGAGAAGGACCGGCTGCTGCTGCGGCTGCTCAAGGGGCGCGAGGGCTCGGCCATCATCTACGCCTCCACCCGCAAGTCCGTGGACGCGCTCACGGCGATGCTGAACGGGATGGGAACGCCCGCCGTGGGCTACCACGCCGGGCTGCCGGACCGCGACCGCAAGCGCATCCAGGACGAGTTCATGTCCGGCAAGGTGCGCGTGGTGGTGGCCACCAACGCCTTCGGGATGGGGATCGACAAGCCCGACGTGCGGGTGGTGATCCATTATAACCTGCCCGGCGCGCCCCGCCTCCTGGTAGTACGCCTCCAGGTTGCCCGGCATGTTGTAGTGGACGACGACGCGCACGTCGCCCTTGTCGATCCCCATCCCGAAGGCGTTGGTCGCCACGACGGTGCGCACCTGGCCGGACATGAACTCGTCCTGGATGCGCTTGCGGTCGCGGTCCGGCAGCCCCGCGTGGTA
>DATAAG010000582.1:0-2018 GCA_036260235.1 Longimicrobium sp. | reverse complement strand
TGTTCATCAGGTCGGTCAGCCGGTCTCCATCATGCCGCACCTTGCTCACACGCGCCATCCGGGCCTCCCTCAGGTTGGGGTCCGGTGGTAATCTACTCCCCTGAGGTGAACAAAGTAAACGGTATTGCGCCTGCGCGGACTGCATCGCTGCCTCAGGCTCAGAGCATGTTCAAGAATTCTGGGGTCCTCATTGGAGCGCCCTTGCTTTCCTGAGGGAGCGCACACCCGGAACCGCAAGCTACACGTCCGTTTGCGCGCGACCGAAGGATCTGATCTCGGTCACGACGGGGCCGGATGCCAGGCTACGATCCATGCCCCTCGGTTCTGCCGGCCAGATCCTTCGATCGGCGCCAAAGTGCCTGCGTAGCAGCGGGTTCGGAGCGGCGCCTCCCTCAGGAAAACAAGCTCCGGGAGATTCTGGAACACACTCTCAGGAGCGTGGTGGCGAGTTCCGGTGGAAGCAGTTACCGGATTTGCTTCGCAATGAGCATGAACCGCCGCTGGAACTTCGCGAGGTCCGCCTGCGCGGACGGCTCCTGCCACACACTCGCCTGAGTGCACGAAAGCGGTGTCCGGGCGGGTGAAGCCCCGCGCAGTCTGCGGGGCTTTCCGCTGTCGTTGCGGCGGCTTCAGCCGCTCAGGCGCGGGGCGGCCTCCACGCGCTCCGGCCGGCGTCCGGGCCGGGAGAGTAGATCCTTCGGTCGGCGCCAGAGGATCATACGTGGGCCATGATCGCGCGGCGCCTCCCTCAGGCTCAGGAAGACAGGCCGCCTGGGGTGCCGGGATTTCGTCAGCCGACCGGCTCCCAGGCGATGCGCGCGAAGCGGCTGTCGGCAAAGCGGTCGCGGAGCAGGCGCAGGGCGGCCTTCCGCGCGTCGTCGGCGCCGGACGCATCCACCGCGACCAGGCCGCGGACGCGGTAGCTCACCCGGAACTCCTCCACGATCCGCGACGCCCCGTCCAGCCTCTCCACGCCCGTCACCTCCACCGCCGCCTCCGGCCAGAGCGTCCGGATCTCCTTCTCCACCTGGTGCTCCGCGTCCGTCAGCCCGTAGGCGGGGAGCTCCACCCGCCCGGCGCCGCGGACGGCCACGCAGTGCTCCACGCGGTCAGCGCGGAAAGCGCAGGGTGTCGCGCGGGGCGCCGGGGCGCGGCGGCGGGCGGAAGGTGTCCACCGGCGGCGTGATCGACGGGGTGGTGTCCGTGGGCCCGGGCACCGGCTGGATCGGCGGGGGCTGTGCGGCGGTGCGCAGGCGCGTAAGCAGCGCCACGGCCTGGGCACGGTCCTCCGCGTCCTGCGTGAGCTCGATGAACTCCTCGATGGCGCGCATGGCGCTCACCGTGTCGCCCAGCGCCAGGCGCGCCTCGCCCAGGTGGCTGTACAGCAGGTCGTAGCGCCGGTCGATGCGGATGGTGGTCTCCAGCAGCTGCGCGGCCTCCGCGTGCCGCCCCAGCTGCATCATCGCCACCGCCATCTGGTCGCGGTACTCCGGGTTGCGCGGGTCGATGGCGTTGGCGCGGCGGAAGAAGTCCAGCGCCATGGCCGGGTCGCCGCTTTCCATGAAGCGCAGCCCCTCCATGCTGAGCGCCAGCGCGTCAGTGTTGTCGATGGTGTCCTGCTTGGCGGAATCCACGCGCATGGTGTCCGCCGCCACGGGCCCGGGCTCCCGGCGCCCGCTCGTCTGCTGCCAGGCGATGAACGCCCCCAGCGCCATCACCGCCAGCAGCAGCACCCAGACGATCGGGTGCACGCCGCTCCGCTCCGCCTCCACCTGCCGGCGCCGGGGCGGAACCATCACCGGCTGCGGGGCGCGCGTACCGGCGGGGGGCGCCGGCGCGGGCCGCGGGGGCATCGGCGGCGCCAGCATGGTACGGTCGTCGTCGCCCGCGAAGGCGGTGCGGTCCGCGTCGGCGGCCACGGTGCGGTCGTCGTCCACCTCCATCATCCCCGCCCCGCCGGCGCCGGGGACCAGCCCCGCCGCCAGGGTCTCCGCCAGCCGCCGCAGGGGAGACGCCAG
>DATAAG010000581.1:0-4470 GCA_036260235.1 Longimicrobium sp. | reverse complement strand
CCCCCCCCCGGATCATCCTCCCCCGTGGCGGCTTGACGCGCGTCAAGGCGGCCACGGGGAATGCCCATCATCCTGGTGACGTGGGTCCCATCCATCCGATTTCCAGGAGATAAGAACGATGCACGTCCCGCGCTCCGCATCCATCCTGCCGGTCGTCGGCATCCTTGCCGCATCCGCCCCCGCCGCCGCGCAGGGGTGGATGCAGTACGCCGCGCCCGAAGAGGCCGGCTTCTCCTCCACCGCGCTGGACGGCGCCCGCCGCTACGCCGACAGCGTGGGCTCCGGCGCGGTGATGGCCGTGCACCGCGGCCGCGTGGTGGCCGCCTGGGGCGACGTGTCGCGCGAGTTCCAGGCGCACTCGGTCCGCAAGAGCCTGGTGAGCGCCCTGTACGGCACCGCCGTCGCCGACGGGCGCATCGACCTGGACGCCACCCTCGCCACGCTGCACGTCGACGACGACCAGCCGCTGACCGCGGCCGAGCGCGGGGCGCGGGTGCGCGACCTGATCGCCGCGCGCTCCGGCGTGTACCTCCCCGCCGCCTACGCTCCGGACGACCAGGACGAGGAGCGCCCCACGCGCGGCAGCCACGCCCCCGGTACGCACTGGTTCTACAACAACTGGGACTTCAACGTCGCCGGCGTGGTCTACGAGCAGGCCACGGGCGAGGAGCTGTACCAGGCGTTCGCCCGGCGCATCGCGGGGCCGCTGGGGATGGAGGACTACGATCCGTCCGACGGATTCGTGGCGTACGAGCCGAGCAGCTCGCGGCACCCGGCGCACACCTTCCGCATCTCCGCGCGCGACCTGGCGCGGCTGGGCCAGCTTTACCTGCAGGGCGGCCGCTGGAGCGGCCGGCAGGTGATCCCCGAGGCGTGGGTGCGCGAGAGCACGCACCCCATCAGTGACCTGGGGAACGGCGCGGGATACGGATACATGTGGTGGACGCAGGCCGCCGGCTCCCTTCCGGCGGACCGCTACCCCACGCTGCACCGGTACGGGATGGTGCAGGCGCGCGGCACGGGCGGTCAGGTGATGATGATCATTCCCGGCGCGGAGATGGTGATCGTGCACCGCGGCGACACCGACCACGGCCGCGAGATCGCCGGCCGCGACGTGTACGCCGTCGCCGAGCGCATCCTGGCCGCGCGCACCGGCGCGCCCGCGCCCTCGCCGCGCCTGGTGCCGATGGCGCCGGTGCCCTTTGCCGGCCAGCTCCCCGCACCGGCGCCGATGCGCTTCGCCGCGCTGGATCCCGCCCTGCTGGCGCGCTACGCGGGGAGCTACGAGGTGGCGCCGGGCGTGGTGGCGCGCGTCTTCACCTTCCGCGGCCGCCCGTTCGTCAACATGCCCGGCGAGGGCGAGGCGGAGATGCTCGCGCTGTCCGAGACGGAGTTCGTGGTGCCCGTCGCGCCCGGCGTGCGCATCGCCTTCGAGCGCGCGCCCGCCGGCGAGGTCACCGGGATGGTGGCCACGCTGGGCGGACGCACCATCCGCGCGCGGCGGCTGTAGGGCCCTCCCCCGGCGGCGCCTGGCGCGCGCCACCCCCTCCCGCAAACTGCGCGGGAGGGGGGATACACTTCGACGGGTTCCGTCCCGCGGCGCCGCTGATATCAAAGTTTACACCCTCTCCCGCGCGGTTTGCGGGAGAGGGTGCGGCTCTAAGGCCGCGGGTGAGGGCCCCGAGTCCGCGCAGGCGGACTTCGTGACGTTCCAGCAGCGGTTTCAACCGCCGGGCGCGAGGCAGGCGCGACTCACGTGATCATCCTCCGCTCCCCTCCCCTTACACATTCCTTACCCCTTCCGAACCCGCGGCTGATCCTCGCCTTTGCGCGGTGCGTTAGATTGATCGGCGGACGGTGGCACTTCCGCCGCCGCGCCGCATCGCACGTACGCCGCCGATGTCCGTCATCCGCCCCATCCTTCCGCGTCCCCGCGCCATCACCGCCACCGGCGCGCTGCTGGCCGTCGCGCTGCTGCTGGCGTGCGCGGTGGCCTGGCAGGCCCAGCGCGCCGCCGCCGCGCACCGCGAGGCCACGCGCCGCCTGCTGAACGACCACGCCGCGTACGCGGCGGCGGAGTTCGCGAAGCGCGCGGCGGCCACGCTGGAAGCCGGCTTCGTCACGCTGCAGCACTTTCCCACCAACGAGCTGGAGGACGAGCCCGCCGGTACGCCGCTGCCATCCGCGGCCGAGTTCCGCGACACCATCGCCTCGCAGGACTACTGGTGCCAGTGCTTCGACGCGGTGCGGCGCTACTTCGCGCTGGACCTGCAGGGCGGGGCGCTGGACGTCGCCGGGCCGGGGCTGGACGCCGGGGCGGCGGCGTGGCTGCGGCGCGAAGTCGGCGCGCACACCGCGTGGCTGGCGCGCAACCCCCGCGAGGCGCAGGTCAACGCCTTCGACCAGGTGGAAGGGCGCCAGCGCACCACCAGCTACCAGCTGCGCATCCAGCAGGTGACGGTGCGCGTCCACGGAAGCGGGCCGGCAGCGGAGGCGCTGCTCTTCACCGTGCTGTTCGACGACCGGGACCGGCCGCGCGCGGCGTACGGGCTCATGGCGCCGCCCGCCGCCTTCGCCGTCCCCATCTTCCAGCGGGTGATCGCGCGCAACGCGCTCCTCCCCGCCTCCGTCTCGCGCGGCGCGCCGAACGATTCGCTGCTGCGCGTGGTGGTCGAGGGGCCGGGCGGTGCGGAGATCTACCGCTCCGCCGCGGGCTCGGCCGCCGCGGCACGCGCGCGGGAGCCGCTCCCCGGCGCCTTCGGCTGGCTGGCCGCGCGGGTGGAACTGCGGCCGGAGGCGGCGGCTCGGCTGGTGGAGGGCGGCGTTCCCGCCTCGCCCCTTCCGCTGCTCGTCGGACTCCTCGCCGTCACGGTCGCCGTGGTGGCCGTAGCGTTCCTGCAGCTGCGGCGGCAGCACGAGCTGGCGCGGCTGCGCGCGGACTTCGTGAGCGGCGTGTCGCACGAGCTGCGCACGCCGCTCACGCAGATCCGCATGTTCAGCGAGCTGCTGCTGGGCGGCCGCCTGCGCACGGACGAGGAGCGCGACCGCTCGCTGCGCCTGATCGACCGCGAGGCGCGGCGGCTGGCGTTCCTGGTGGAGAACGTGCTGGACTTCAGCCGCGCCGAGCGGGGAACGCTGGACGTCGCGCCCGAGCCGGCCCGCGTCGGGGACGCCGTGGAGGAGATCGTGGAGGGGTTCCGCCCCGTCGCCCGCGCGCGCGGGATGCAGGTGCGCACGGAGGTGGAGGAGGATGCCGTGGCGCGGCTGGACCGCGGCGGCTTTCGCCAGGTGCTGCTCAACTTCCTGGAGAACGCCGTCAAGTACGGCCCCGCCGGGCAGACCATCGTCGCCGCCGCGGCGCGGCAGGGCGGGACGGTGCGCGTGTGGGTGGAGGACGAGGGGCCCGGCATCCCCCCCGCCCGGCGCGAGCGCATCTGGGAGCCGTACTACCGGCTGGACCGCGAGATCGACCGGGTGGTGGGCGGCAGCGGCATCGGGCTAAGCGTGGTGCGGGACCTGGTCGCGCGTCACGGCGGCCGGACCTGGGTGGAGGACGCGCCCAGCGGCGGCGCCCGCTTCGTCGCGGAGTTCCCGGCGGCATCGATGCCGGCGGATGATCCGCGGGAGCCGGCGGTGGAGATGGCGGAGGCGGCGCGATGAGGCGCGTGCTGATCGTGGAGGACGACCCGGACCTGGGGTTCGGCCTGCGGACCACGCTGGAGATCGAGGGCTACACGGCGGAGGTGGCGGAGGACGGGCTGCAGGGGCTGCAGCGGGCGCGGGAGGAGCGGCCCGACCTCGTCATCCTGGACCTGATGCTCCCCGGGATGGACGGATACCGCGTGCTGCGGACGCTGCGCGCGGAGGGCAACCGCGTCCCCGTGCTCATCCTCACCGCCCGCGGCGAAGAGGCGGACAAGGTGCTGGGCTTTCGCAGCGGCGCCGACGACTACGTCACCAAGCCCTTCGGCCTGCTGGAGCTGCTGGCGCGGGTGGAGGCCCTTCTTCGCCGCGCGGGCGGCGGCGTGGCGGACGCACCGCCGATCGACCGCTTCGGCGTAGTGGAGATGGACCGCGCCGCGCGCACCGTCGCCCGCCGCGGCGAGCCCGTGTCGCTGGCGCCCCGCGAGTTCGACCTGCTGCTGGCGCTGTACGACCGCAACGGCGGCGTCGTCTCCCGGCAGGAGCTGCTGCGCGAGGTGTGGGGCCACCGCGGCGCCGTGCTCACCCGCACCGTCGACATCCACGTCGCCGAGCTGCGCCGCAAGCTGGAGGACGACCCCGCCGAGCCCCGCCACATCCTCACCGTGTGGAAGAAGGGGTACCGGCTGCGGCGGTGAACGCGCGTCCCGGTCGGCATAGGAGCCGCCGCGGGCTGAAGCCCGCGGCTAGAAATGCGACAAGCCCCGTCTCCGCTCGCTGACGCTCGCGGAACGGGGCTTCGCCTTCACCGTCGGTGGGGGCAGGGGC
>DATAAG010000580.1:0-17546 GCA_036260235.1 Longimicrobium sp. | reverse complement strand
ACCCCCTCCCCCAACCCCGGGGGAGGGGGAGAAGTATCGAACGAGGCGCAGGTGCGCTTCGGCTGGGGCATCCCGAACCGCACGCCCCCTCCTGGCTCGCATTACTCGCCCACCTCCCCCAAAAAACCCTGGGGGAGGTTGTACTTCCTCGCTGTCTGCCGTTCTCCCTCCCCACGCAGTTCGTGGGGGAGTGTCGGGGAGGGATCGCCCGCCGTCGCGAGGAACGAGCGAAAGGCCCGGCGGGGGAGAGGGCCCCCCCGCGCAGCGGGCGAGGGGTAGACCCTGCCATGCCCGGAGGCCTGCCACCGATCCCGCCGGCTGTCCCCTGTAACCTGTAACCTGTCCCCTGTAACCTCTCCCCTACCAAACGACGGAAGACGCCCGGTCCCGCGACCAGGCGCCTTCCCCCCGTCCCGCCGCGGCTTACTTGCCCGTGAACTGCGGCGTGCGCTTCTCCACGTAGGCGCTCAGCCCTTCCTTGGCGTCCTGCGAGTTGAAGAGCAGCGCCTGCAGCTCGCGCTCAAGCGCCAGTCCCTGCTCCAGCGGCAGCTCCGCGCCGCTCTGGCAGCTGCGCTTGATGTTGCCCACCGCGAAGGTCGCCTTGTTGGGCTTCGTGAACTGGCGCGCGTACTCCAGCACCTGGGCCAGGAAGGCGTCGCGCCCCTCCGCGTCCAGCACCCGGTTCACGATCGCCAGCTGCGCCGCCTCGTCGAAGTCGATGTTGTTCCCCTGCACCATCAGCTCGATCGCCTTCGACGTGCCGACCAGCTTGGTCAGCCGCTGGGTGCCGCCGGTGCCGGGAAGCACGCCCAGCGCCACCTCCGGCAGGCCGATCTTGCCCGCGCCGCGCCGCGCGATGCGCAGGTCCGCCGCCATGGCGATCTCCAGCCCGCCGCCCACCGTGTGGCCGTTGAGCGCCGCGATCACCAGCTTGGGGGTGTGCTCCAGCCGCAGCAGCGTCTCGTTGGCGTGCAGGCAGAAGTAGTACTTCCAGGTGGGGTCCGCCTGCTGCAGCATGTTGATGTTGGCGCCCGCGCAGAAGAACTTCTCGCCCTTGCCGGTGATGACGATCACGTCCACCGAGGTGTCGAACCGCGCGCGCAGGATGGCCGCGTCCAGCTGGCGCATCATCTCGTGCGTGTACGTGTTCGCCGGCGGGTCGTCCAGCGTGAAGATGGCGACGCCGTCCTGCACCTCGTAGTGCACCAGCGTCCGGGTCTCGGTCGGCACTTCAGCGGTCGCGGTAGCCATCGTCCTGTCAGTTCGTAGGATAAGGTGAACGTCGCGCGGGCGGGCGGCCCTGCTACTCCGCCCCCGCGGTGCGCCAGAAGCTGGGGCGCGCGTCGCCGGGGGTGGCGTCCGTGGCCCCGGCGGGGACCACCGCGCCCTCCGGCAGGTAGCCCTCGGTGAAGATGCGGTACATGTCGTCCACCAGCCGGTCCAGCGGCACGTCGCGGTCCGGCCGGTGCCAGTTGTACAGCCAGTTCATCATCCCGAACATGGCGAAGGTCGCCACCCGCGGGTCCACCCCGCCGTCCGGCCGCAGCTCCGTCAGGATGTCCATGGCGATCTGGGTGAGCCGCCGCTTCTTGGCGTTCACCCGCCGCCGGAAGTCCCCCGTGAGCGCCTCCGCCTCGTGCGAGAGCACCTTCATCTCCGCCTGGTTGGCGATGAAGTAGCGAAGGTGGTTCTCCATCAGGATGCGCAGCCGGCGCAGCGGCTGCTCCTCGCCCGCCAGCAGCCGCTCCAGGTTGGCCAGCAGCGTGCCGAAGGCGTGGTCCTGGATGAGGAAGAGCAGCTCTTCCTTGCTGTCGAAGTAGTAGTACAGCCCCGACAGGCTCACCCCGGTCGCGCGTGCGATGTCTCGGATGCTGGCCTGGTGGTACCCCTTTTCCGCGAAGATCTGCGCGGCGGTGCGGAGAATGCTTTCCAGCTTCTCGTCGTACGCGCTTCTCTCGTCCGTCATCCGGGCCCTGTCTGGCGGCGGCGAAACCATGGTTCGAACGCTCGTCAACCTATCCCGCGCCGGGAAACGGTGTCAAGCACGCGGGCCCCCGGTTGACCCCGCGCCCGCCGTGCCCTAAACTTCTGCATCGTCCGGCTTTCCGCCCGTGCAGGTCCCGCTCTCCCCGCTGCAGATGCTCTTCCGTTTCCAACGCCGCGCGCTCGCCGCGTCGGCCGCCCTGCTGCTGCTTGCCGCCTGCGACGACGGGCCCACCGGTCCCACGTCGTACGTGCAGCACGCGGCCGGCGGCGTGTGGGTGGCCGTGGCGGAGCCGGCGGCCCTGCCGCGCGTGGAGACCTGGCTTCCCTACGTGGGCGAAGGCCAGGCGGCCGCCACCCTGCGCGAGATGCGCGACCGCGCCGCGCGGGCCCGCTCGGCGGGGCGGGTGGAGGAGGCGATGGCGCTGGAGGACGAGATGATGCGCTTCGCCGCGGTCTCGCTCTCCCGCGCGCCGGAGCCGGCGCGCCTGCTGGCCGCCGCGGCGGCGCTGGACCAGTGGGTGGAGCGCTCCCGCGCCCGCCTGGCGCTGGGCAGCTACCCGGAGCTCGCGGCGTCCACGCTGCGGGTAGGGGCGCAGGCGGACTCCGCGCGCGGCGCGCTGGCGCGCGACGACGCCGCCGGCGCGGTGCAGCACCTTACGCGCGGCACGCTGGCGGCCCGGGAGCACGCGCCGGTGGCGGTGGGGCTGCGGCTGATGGCGGCGGTGGAGGCGCGGCTGGCCGGCGGGGCGGAGGAAAGCGCGGGAGTGCGCCGCGCCCGCCACCTGCTGGCGGACGCGCGCGAGGGCCTGGCCACGGGCGACAGCGTGCGGGCGCTGCGGCGCGCCGTCTACGCGCTGCAGCTGCTGGACGCGGAGGGGATCGCCGTCCCCGCGCCGACGCCGGGAACGGTTGATCCGCGCCAGCCGTTGCAGTAGATTTCAGGCATCGCCCGGATGGCGAAATCGGTATACGCAGCAGACTCAAAATCTGCCTCCCGCAAGGGATTGTCGGTTCGAGTCCGACTCCGGGCACTCCGATGCCGGTCGCTCCTCCGGAGACGGCCGGCATCGCGTTTTTGGCGGATGGCATCGGATCTTCCGGCTTCCGTGCTGCGGAGAGAAGCGGTCTCACCAGATCCTGAAACGGAATTGGAGTACAGAGGGAGAGAGAACAGCCAGAGGTACAGAGGATCACTTCCCATCCTCTGTACCTCTGGCTTTTGTCTGTCCCTCTGTACCTTTCGCCGTTGTCTTGCCGGCCCGGCATGCAGAGGGTGCGGAAGCGGAAGGGCGGTGATGCAGAGGGTTGCATTCGTTCCCGGCGTCCTCCTCGTCCATCTCGGTACCGTGTCGATGTTATTTTTCGGGATCTCGCATCATTGGTAGCGGGCGCTTGACTGCAAGCGTCTGTCTGACCCAGATTTACGCCCGGTGCCCGTGCGGTGCGTCCGCGGCCGCCATCCTCTCCGGCGCCCGCCCCACGATCTCTTCCGCGTTCTCCTTTCTCCGCCGTGCTCCGGTGGACCAGGTAACCATGGACAAGCTCAAGCGCATTCCCGCTTTCGTGCTGCTGCTGCTTTCTGGCGCGGCGTGCCAGGACGGCGATCCCGTCGGGCCGCCGGACTGGGAGCCGACGGTGCAGCTCGCGCAGCTGGAGTGCACCGTCACCGTTGCCGGCGGCGAGATGAAGTGCGCCTCCCTCGCGCCCGGAGTGGGCGATGGGGACGGCCTGATCGTGGGGGGCCAGGGGACGCGCGTGTTCCTGCAGGCCACCAACCACGCCAGCGGCGCTGGAACGTTCTCCATCGACGTCACCGTCGAGAACCTGATCCCTCAGGCGCTGGGCACCACCGACGGCGTGAACAAGCACGCGGACGCCGTGCGCATCTTCTTCTACGAGGAGCCCACGGCGGCGGACGGCTCCGGGCTGCCGGTGGCCGTGGCAAACCACCACGGCACCGACATCTTCACCACCAGTGGGCAGAAGTACTTCAAATACGACCAGATCCTGTTGCGCAACCAGACCTCGGAACCGGTCAACTGGCAGTTCACGGTGGCGCCGGGGCTCGCCTCGTTCCGCTTCTCGGTGCTGGTGGCGGCGGCGGTGCAGTACCCTAACGGGTGGATCGACGTCACCCCCGCCGCCGACACCATGGCGGAGGGCGGCACGCAGCCGCTGACGGCGGTCGTCCGCAACGCGGTGGGCGACGTGATCGCCGGCCAGACGGTCAGCTGGGGCACGTCGGACGGGGACATCGCCACGGTCAGCGCGTCGGGGCTGGTGACGGGCGTGGGGCCCGGGACCGCCACCATCACCGCCACCAGCGGCGTCCGCAGCGGCACCGCCACGGTCGCCGTCTGCCCTGTGCTGGCGCTGGGCCAGGTGTACGTGGCGGACATGCCGGCCGGCGAGTCGCTCTGCCTCTCCGGCGACGCGCAGTACACCGTCGTCCCGGTGAACACGGCGACGGCGGGGAGCATCGCCCTGCAGGTGACCGGCGCCGGCATCGTCTCGCCGACGGAGCCGCCGTCGCCCGCGCTCTTCCCCGGCGGCGCGCGGCTGGCCGTGGGCAGCGGTCCCCGGCCGGACTACGACTTCGAGCGCCGCCTGCGGCAGATGGAGCGCCGCGATCTCCCCGGGCGCGACCCGAACGCCGGCGTCATCGGGGAGACCGGCCCGCGTCTGGCGATCACTCCCGGCGTGCCGGCGGTGGGCGCGCTGATGAGCCTGAACGTGGAGACGGACAACGCCTGCTCCACCTTCGACACCCGCACGGGCCGGGTGATGGCGGTAGGTACGCGCGTCATCGTGATCGCGGACACGACCAACCCGTCGGGCGGGCTGACGGCCGGGGACTACGCCGCCATCGCCGACTCGTTCGACACCAGGATCCACCCGGTGGTCACCGGCGCCTTCGGCACGCCGTCGGACCGCGACAACAACCAGCGGGTGATCGCCTTCTACACGCGCGCCGTGAACGAGCTGACGCCCCCGGCCTCCGGTGCGTACGTGGGCGGATTCTTCTTCTCGCGGGACCTGCGGTCGGCGGCCGACTGCCCCACCAGCAACGTGGGCGAGATGTTCTACATGCTGGCCGCCGACCCGTCGGGGGTGGTGAACGGGAACAAGCGGGACATCGACTTCATCATGGACGTGACGTTCGGCACGCTGGCGCACGAGTACCAGCACCTGATCAACGCGTCGCGCCGCATGCTGGTGAATACGCCGTGGAACGGGCAGCTGGAGGAGATCTGGCTCGACGAGGGGCTCGCGCACATCGCCGAGGAGTTGATGTTCTACGCCGGCGCGGGCGTGGGCCCCCGCTCGAATCTCGAGGCGGCGGCCCTCTTCGACGGAGCCCAGGCGCAGACCGCGTTCTTCAGGTACGCGGAGGCCAACTACGCGCGGCTGCGGCGGTGGCTCCTTTCGCCGCACACCAACGGGCCCTTCCAGAACGACGGCGACCTGGCTACCCGCGGCGCCATCTGGGCGTTCCTGCGCTACGCCGCGGACCGGCGGGGCGGTACGGAGTCCACCTTCTGGAACTCGCTGGTGAACACCGGCAACACCGGGCTCGCCAACCTCCAGGCGGTGGTGGGGACGGACCCGCTTCCCTGGTTCCGCGACTTCGGGGCGGCGATGTACGCGGACGACATGGCGCCGGGCGGCTCGCCGCAGGCCATCTATACGCAGCCCAGCTGGAACTTCCGCGACGTCTACGCCAACCTGGACTACGACCCGGGGCCGGACTGCGACTGCATCTACCCGCTGGTGCCCGGCAACCTCACCAACGGCGTGGCGGAGAGCGTCACGCTGAGCAACGGCGGCGCGGCGGCGTACCTGCGCCTGCGCGTCGTGAGCAGCGCCTTCGCGGGCATCACCGTCCACTCCGGGGGCGCCACGCCTCCCGCCACCGTGCGCCTGGCCGTCATCCGCCGGCAGTAAGGAACGACAAAAAAGCGAGAGTACAGAGGAACAGAGAAAAGCCAGAGATACAGAGGAAATGTACCAGCTTCCCTCCATTTTCCTCTGTTCCTCTGGCTTTTCTCTGTTCCTCCGTACCTCCTCGCCGTTCGTTTTCCGGGATTTGAATCAGCCGATGCCGAGCAGGTGGATGAGCAGGAGGCTTAGGGTGATGAGGACGACGAGCGAGCCGGTGACGGCCGCGATCACGCGCGGGCCCACGCGGCCCAGGATGCGCACGTCCACGCCCAGCCCCAGCGCCGCCATCGCCAGCACCGTCATCCACCGCGACACTTCGCGCACCGGGCCCGCCACCTCCGCCGGGATCAGCCCGAGCGAGCGCGCCGCGGCCAGGACAAGGAAGCCGGCGATGAACCAGGGCACCACGCTCCCCGCCGCCAGCTTCTGCGCCCCCACCCTGTGCGCGCGAAAGGTGAAGAAGAGGATCACCGGCCCCAGCAGCAGCACGCGCACCAGCTTCACCAGCGTCCCCACCTCCCCCGCCAGCCGGCCGACCGGGAAGGTGGCGGCGATCACCTGCGGGACGGCGTAGACGGTCATTCCCGCCAGCGCGCCGTACTGGTACTCGTCCAGGCCGAACGCGGGCATCAGCAGCGGCAGGGAGAGCACCACCACCACGCCCAGCACCGCCGTGAAGGCGATGGACGACGCCACCTCCTCACGGTCCGCCCCGATCACCGGCGCCACGGCGGCGATGGCGGAGTTGCCGCAGATGGCGTTGCCGCACGCGATCAGCGTGGCCAGGCGCGGGTTCAGCCCCAGCGCCCGCCCGACGCCGTACCCCGCCGCCAGCCCCGCCGCCACGACCACGACGATCGCCAGCACCAGCGGCGCGCCCGCCCGCAGCAGCAGGGGCAGGTCCACCGACGCGCCCAGGAGGACGATGGCCGTCTCCAGCACCTGCTTTCCCGCGAAGGCGATTCCGGGCTCGTAGCGCTCCGGCGGCGCCCACGCGGTGCGGACGATCATCCCCAGCAGGATCGCCAGCACCAGCGCCTCCACCACCGCGTGGCCGAAGAGCCGCACCTCCGCCGCCTGCAGCGCCCACGCGGCCAGGGTCAGGGCGCCGGCCAGGGCCAGGCCGGGGAGCAGCGGGTGCGGGCGGAGCGGCGGGCTGGGCATCAGGTGCGATGGGTGGATGACGGAACGGTTGCCCCGGCGGACCCCGGCACGGAGATTGACGGGTGCGGCGCCGCAGCGGCGGCGCGGGCTGCCGACAACCTAACCCGGAACGCAACCCGATGCTCACCGAGAACGAGCGCAAGCAGATCGAAGAGCGCCTGCGGAAGGATCGCGAGCAGGTGCTGGAGGCCATCGGCCACTTTGCGGAGGCGGACGACGAGCTGCGGTCCCGCATGGGCGAGCTCAGCGCCTACGACAACCATCCGGCCGACATGGGGTCCGAAAGCCACGAGCAGGAGCAGCAGTTCCTGCTGGCCACCATCGAGGGCCGGCGGCTGTACGCCATCGACGACGCGCTGCGGCGGCTGTACAAGGAGCCGGAGGAGTTCGGCCGCTGCGAGGTGGACGGCGAGCCCATCGAGTTCGACCGGCTGATGGTGATTCCCGAGACCCGCGTTTGCGCCCGCCACGCCCGCGAGAGCGACGCCGCCGCCGGCGTGGACGCCAACCCGCGCGAGGCGGACGGGACCGCAAGGGCGTGAGTGCGTGAGTGCGTGAGTGCGTTAGTGGCGTTGGTGGGGAGATGACGGGGCGGTCCCGGACTGGGAGCCGCCTTGCTTTGTCGAGGGGCCCCTCCCTCCGTCCCCTCCCCGCTCGTTCCTCGCGGAGAGGGGGAGAACGGCAAACCCGCGACGAGCCATCCATCGCACTGGGAGGCGGGGTGTACACCCTCTCCCGCGCAGTTTGCGGGAGAGGGTGCGGCTCTCAGGCCGCGGGTGAGGGCCCCGGGGTGAAGCCCGCCGAACCAGCACCAACGCACTCACGCACTCACGCACTCACGCACTCACGCACACACGCACCAACGCACTAACGCACTCACGCACTCTTCTCACTGTCCTCCCGCCACCATTCCACTGTACCCAATTTCGGGCACAGTTCATCCCCCGGCGGGGTAGCGGATCCATTCAACCTCTTGCGGCGGAAGAACATGCGCCGCACTCCTGTGCGTGGCGTCCGTTTTGCCGGTTCCGCCGCGGGTCTGCACCCGGTCTCATCTGCAGCACTGCTCTCATGAAGACGTTCTTCCTTCGCCTGCCTCTTCGCTCCACGCGGGCTTCTCTCGCCGCCTCCCGCAATCGTCGGCCGCACCTCTCGCTCGTTCTTCCGCTCCTCCTCGCCGCCTTTGCCGTGCCCGCCGCCGCGCAGGGCATCGAGGGGCGCGTGGTGGAGCAGGCAACGCTGCAGCCCGTCGCCGGCGCGGCGGTCGAGCTGCTGGATGCCGCGGGCGCACCCGTCGCCACGGCAAGCAGCGATGCCGCGGGTGCATTCCAGGTGCAGGCGCCCGCGCCGGGCGAGTTCCGGCTGCGCGTGACGCGCGAGGGGCTGCGCACCACGGTCACCCGCGCCGTGCCGGTCGGGGCGGGCCAGGTGCTGGCGGTGGAGGTGCGCATGGCGCCTCCGGTCGTGGAGGAGCCGGTGGTGGTGACCATGCCGGCCGAGCGGGGCATCAGCGGGCGGGTGCTGGACGCGCAGACGGAACAGCCGCTCCCCAGCGCCACCGTGACGCTGCTGAACCCGCGCGAGCAGCGCGTCGCGCGGGTGGTGACGGACTCGCTGGGCCGGTTCCGGATGCGGGTCTCGGAGCCCAACGGGTACAGCCTGCGGGCGGAGCGCGTGGGGTACCGCGCGGCCACCTCGGGCGTGATCACCGTGACGCCTGACGACACGGTGGTGGTGGAGCTGCGGCTTTCCACCCAGGCCGTAGTGCTGGCCCCGCTCACCGTGGTGGCCGCCTCCAGCCAGGTGATGCGCGACCACCAGCTGGCGGGCTTCCAGTTCCGCCGCGAGCGCCAGCCCTTCGGCCGCTACCTGGGGCCGGAGGAGATCGAGCGCATCAACCCGTTCTACGCCTCCGACGTGCTGCAGCAGGTGCCGATGGTGCAGGTGCACGGCGGCTTCACCCGCGTGGTCACCCTGCCGGCCCGCGGGCGGGGGATGGGGGCGCGGGCGCGGTGCATTCCCAACCTGTACGTGGACGGCCAGCTGGTGCGGCTGGACTCGGAGCTCACCATCGACCAGATGGTGACGGGGAAGAACGTGGCGGCGGTGGAGGTCTACAGCTCGCCTTCCAGCGCCCCCGGCGAGTTCCCGCCCCGGATCGACCCGTTCTGCGGGGTGGTGGTGATCTGGACCCGCGTCGTGAGGGACGACAACGGCTGAGCTTTCCGCGCCTGACAGTCCGTACCACGAGGTCGCAGTGATCTGGATTAGGGTGAACAACAGCAACGGCTGAGGGAACGATGAAGACTCCTTTCCGGGCGGTGGCGGGCGCGCTGCTGGTGCTGGCGGCGCAGCCCCTTGACGCGCAACTGGTGAGCGGACGGGTGGTGGAGTGGGGCACCGGCCGCGGGGTGCCCTTTGCGACGGTGACGGTGCTGGACGCGTCCGGCCAGGCCGCCGGGTACGCCCAGACCGGCGCGATGGGCGAGTACGAGGTCAGGGTGCGCAGCGCCGGGCAGTACATCCTCCGCGCGGAGGCCCTGGGGTATCAGCCCGCCACTTCCGGACTCACCAGGGTGCGCGAAGGGCGTGAGGCGCACCGCAGCCTGACGCTCCGTCCCGGTAGCCGGCAGCTGGGCCGGAACGTGGAGCGGGGCCGCTTTCCCGGCGGTGACATGGTCCCGCAGCCGTTCCCCGGCCTGCCGCCGGTGACGGGCGCCGGTCCGGCCACCTCCGTCGCGCCGCGCGGCGGCGACGCCGCGGGCGATCGTCCCGTTCCGCGCAGCGCCGCGCCTGCATCGCGCCCGCGCGGCGAAGAGCGCGGCGCGCGCCGTCCCCGCCCGGCCGGCGAACGCGGCGGCGCCCGGCGCGGCGATCCGCAGCCCTCCACGCGGCAGCCCTGATCGCGCATCTCTGGACGGAGAGAAGCCTTTCCGCCTATACCAGATCCTGAAAAGCACTGGGGTACAGAGGGACAGAGAACAGCCAGAGGAACAGAGGAAAAGTGGTCCTCTGTACCTCTGGCTTTTGTCTGTACCTCTGTACCTTTCGCTGTTGTTTTTCCGGATTGGGTATTATTCGTCGCCTCGTCCACGCCCGCGGTTGCCGTTGCGGCAGCGTCCGTTGCCGTTTCCGTTGCCGCGTCCGGCGTTGCAGCGCACCTCGTCCCGGCCGCCCTTGTTCTTGTTGGGCTTGGCGCTGTTGCCGTTTCCGTTGCCCGTGCCGCGGGAGTAGACGCCGCCGCCGGGGTAGTAGACGGGCCGCCGGTTGCCTTCGGAGCACGCGGCGGTGGTCAGCGTAAGCACGAGCGCGAGGGCGCCCAGTCGGGGAAGGTGCTTCATGACGACGTCTCCACGTAGAGTCCCTTGCCTGCCGGCCCTGGATGACAGGTGTTTGCCACCCGGCCCGCAAGTCATGCGCCGGAAAGACGATGCGGGAGGATTCCGGGTCACGCCCACGGGCGGCGGTGGACACCGGCCGGGTGGGCCGGTAGTTTCGGGGCTCCCGAATCCGACCCATCCGTACGAGCCGCCGGACCGAACGACATGGACGCGCTGAAGCAGACCGATCCCGACATCCACCGCCTGCTGGTGGACGAGGCGGAGCGCCAGGAGCACCAGCTGGAGATGATCGCCTCCGAGAACTTCGTCTCGCAGGCCGTGCTGCAGGCCATGGGCTCGGTGCTGACCAACAAGTACGCCGAGGGCTACCCCGGCCGGCGCTACTACGGCGGCTGCGAGGTGGTGGACGAGGTGGAGAAGCTGGCGCAGGAGCGGCTGCTGCGGCTGTTCGGCGCGGAGCACGCCAACGTGCAGCCGCACTCCGGGGCGCAGGCCAACATGGCCGTCTACTTCGCCCTGATGGAGCCCGGCGACACGCTGCTGGGGATGAACCTGTCCGAGGGCGGGCACCTGACGCACGGCTCGCCGGTGAACTTTAGCGGGCGGCTGTACAACGTGGTGGCCTACGGGGTGCGGCCGGACGACCACCGCATCGACTACGCGGCGCTGCGCGACCAGGCCATGCAGGTGCGGCCGAAGGTGATCGTGGCCGGCGCCAGCGCGTACCCGCGGCAGATCGACTTCGAGGTGTTCGGCGAGATCGCGCGCGAGTGCGGGGCCCGGCTGGTGGTGGACATGGCCCACATCGCGGGGCTCGTGGCCACGGGCCATCATCCCAGCCCCGTCCCCTTCGCGGATGTGGTGACGTCCACGACGCACAAGACGCTGCGCGGCCCCCGCGGCGGGCTGATCCTCTGCCGGGAGGAGCACGCCAAGGCGATCGACAAGCAGATCTTCCCGGGGATCCAGGGCGGGCCGCTGATGCACGTGATCGCCGCCAAGGCGGTGTCGTTCGGCGAGGCGCTGCAGCCGGAGTTCGGGGACTACAGCGGCCGCGTGATCGCCAACGCGCGGGCGCTGGGCGAGGGGCTGGCGGAGCGCGGCTTCACCCTGGTCTCCGGCGGGACCGACAACCACCTGCTGCTGGTGGACCTGCGCAGCAAGGGGGTGACGGGGAAGGTGGCGGAGAAGGCGCTGGACCGCGCCGGCATCACCGTCAACAAGAACACGGTGCCGGGCGAGACGGAGAGCCCGTTCGTGACCTCCGGCATCCGCATCGGCACGCCGGCGCTCACCACGCGCGGCCTGGGCGAGGCGGAGATGCGCGAGATCGCCGTCCTCGTCGACCGCGTGATCCAGGCGCCGGACGACGAGGGCGTCGCCGCGCGGGTGCGCGGCGAGGTGCGGGAGATGTGCGGGCGGTTTCCGCTGTACGGCCAGTGGGCGAGGGCGTGAACGGCGAGGTTACAGGGGACAGGGTACAGGTTACAGGGGACAGTTGACGACACCAGCGGCCTCGCGTATGCGGGGCCGTTTGCGTGCGGGGTTGATTCGATCCAGGAGATCGGCGCTCTGCGGGGGAGCAGACCTCCGGCGCAAGGCAACGAAGAGGAAGGCAGATGATGAACCGAGGGACGGCGAGCGTGTGCACGGTGCTCGTGGCCGGGCTGGCGGCGGGATGCGCACCGTCGCGGGTGGAGACGGGGAGTGCGGCGCCGCCGGGCGCCGCGGCATCGGCGGAGGCGGCGGCCGGGGCGGCGGCGATCACGGCGGAAGGGCTGCTGCGGGACATCCGCGAGCTCGCGTCGGACCGCTTCCTGGGCCGCGCCGTGGGCACCGCGGGCGAGGACTCGACGGTGGCGTACCTGGCCCGGCGCTTCCGCGAGATGGGGCTGCAGCCGGGGATGCCGGACGGCAGCTACCTGCAGCAGGTGCCGCTGGTGGCCACCACGTCGCGCGTGGAGGCCACCGCCGGCGTGGGCGGCACCACGGTGCCGCTGCGCCAGCTGGAGGAGATCGTCGCCTGGTCGCAGCGGCCGGACTCGCTGGTCTCCGTGCGTGATGCGGAGCTGGTGTTCGTGGGATACGGGGTCGTGGCGCCCGAGCTGGGGTGGGACGACTTCAAGGGGGTGGACGTGCGCGGGAAGACGGTGGTGATGCTCATCGGCGACCCGCCCGTCCCCGATCCGCGCGACAGCACCCGGCTGGACCCGAACGTCTTCCGCGGCCCGGCGATGACGTACTACGGCCGCTGGACGTACAAGTACGACGTGGCCGCCGAGCGCGGCGCGGCCGCGGTGCTGCTGGTGCACCAGACCGGCCCGGCCGGCTATCCGTGGACGGTGGTGCAGGGCAACGTCCGCGAGCGCTTCGACGTGGAGGGCGCGCCGCCGCACGTGCCGGTGGAAGGATGGATTCACCTGGACGCCGCGCGGGCGCTGTTCGCGGCCGGCGGACACGACTTCGTCGCGCTGGAGCGTGCGGCGCGCACGCGCGCGTTCCGCCCGGTGAGCCTGGGCGGCACGGCGGCGTTCACCGTCCACAACGCCGTGCGCCACGTCATGTCGCGCAACGTCGTCGCGCGCCTGGAGGGCTCGGACCCCGCGGTGCGCGACGAGGCCGTGCTCTTCACCTCGCACTGGGACAGCTTCGGCGTCGGGCGGCCGATCGACGGCGACTCCATCTACAACGGCGCGCTGGACGACGCCTCGGGCGTGGCGTGGATGCTGGCGATGGCGCAGGCGTTCCGGGCGCTCCCCACGCCGCCGCGCCGCACCCTCGTCTTCGTCTCCTTCACGGCGGAAGAGGCGGGGCTGCTGGGCGCCCGCTGGTACGCGTCGCACCCCGTGGTGCCGCTCGCGCGCACGCTGGCGAACATCAACATGGACGCCATGAACCCCTGGGGGCGCACGCGCTCCATCGTGAGCCTGGGGTACGGCCACAGCTCGCTGGAGGACCTGCTGGCGCGGCACGCGGCCGCGCAGGACCGGCGGGTGGTGCCGGACCCGGAGCCGGAGAAGGGCTACTTCTACCGCGCCGACCACCTGGAGCTGGCGCGGGGCGGCGTTCCGGCCCTCTCGTTCCTCTTTCCGGGCACGGACTACCGCGACCGGCCGGCGGACTACGGCGAGCGCGTGCGCGGCGCCTACATCGCCAACGACTACCACAAGCCCAGCGACGAGGTGAAGCCCGACTGGGACATGGCCGGCATCGTCGAGGACACCCGGCTCCTCTTCGCCGTGGGGCTGGAGGTGGCTAACGGGACGGAGTGGCCCACCTGGAACCCCGGCTCCGAGTTCCGCGCCCGCCGCGAGGAGTCGCTGCGCGAAGCCGGGCGGTAGGGTCGATGGCGTGATGGCCGGGTCCGCGCCCAGCGATTGAAATCGCCGCAACGATTACACGCTGTCCGCCTTCGCGGACACGGCGCGGGCCGGGATGGGGCCCGTGGTGCCAGCACCCGGCCCCGGCGGTTGAATTGAAACCGCGGCTGGGACAACGTGATGTCCGCCTGCGCGGACCCTTCCTGCCGCACGCGGTCCGACGTGCACGGAGGCAGATTCCAAGCAGTTGAAGCCCCGCGTAGTTTGCGGGGCTTTCCGCTGTTGTTGCGGCGGGTTTACCCGCTCAGGCGGGGGGCCGCGCCGAACGCTCCAGCACGCCTTCGCGCGGGGCCGGCGCCGCGCGCTTCGACACACCATGACGCGGGGCCGTCGCCGCGCACCCGGCTCACGACGAGGCCACGCCCGGGGGCGGGGGCTCGGTGCTGAGCTCGCGGTTCACGGCGCCGGTGCCGCTGGGGGTGCGCTGGTGCTCCAGGACGGCGCCCTCCGCCACCTCGCCCAGCGCGGACGCGGTGATCCATCCCTTGCTGGCGGCGTCGCGGGCGGCGGCCAGGGTGTCGTCCGTCAGCATCAGCACGCTCCCCGCCTTCTGCACCTCGTCCCCCAGCTTGCGGATGGACTCGATGCGCGTGGGGTGCGGCTTCACGTTGCGGATGTACACGGCCAAGATGCGGTCCGGGTAGTCGTGCACCACCCGGTGGTAGATCTCCGGGTCCTCCTGCCCGCTGTCGCCAATCAGGATGAAGGGCAGGGCGGGGAACAGGTCCATGATGCGGCGAATGCCCGCCAGCTTGTGCCCGGCGTGGCGGTTGGCCAGCGTCTCGTTGGCGTTCAGCCCCCAGTCGCGCAGCAGCAGCGGGCCGATGGGGATCTTCTGGATGGTCAGGAACTCCGTCAGCAGGTCGTGCAGGTTCCACGGGCTGCTGCTGACGTAGAAGATGGGGTTGAACGGCGACTCGCCCGCGCCCTTCTGCAGCGCGCGGTAGAAGGCGGCCACGCCGGGAAAGGGGACGCGGGTGCGCGCGTTGGAGAAGAAGGTGGTGCGCGCCATCCGCAGCAGCGAGGTGGCGCCGGTGCGGACCACGGTGTCGTCCAGGTCGCTGATCACGCCAAACGCGCTCTGCGGCGGCGGCACCAGCACCTGCGCGTCGCACTGGTACGGCGGGTCGGACGCCGGGTGCTCCAGCGTCATCTGCAGGGTGTGCCACAGGGCGTTGGCCGCGAACTCCGGGCGGGGGTTGATCCACGCCTCGAAGTAGCCCTCCTTGTCCGTGGTGACGGTGACGTCGCCGCCGGGAACGTGGATGCGCACGCGCGCGCCGGCGACCTCGTCGCTTTCGAAGCGCTGGATCATCGCCGCGATGTTCATCAGCGTGCCGTGCCCCTCCTCCGCCTTCGGGATGGGGTTGCCGCGCAGCACGCGGCCCTTGAGGTACGCCCGGTCCGCGCACCCGTAGCCGCGGTACGAGTCGATGCGCGCCACGCCGTTCCCCGTGCGCCCGTACTTCTCCCGCTGCGCATCCACCTTCTCTTCCACCCGGTGGATGAACTTCTGTACAGAGGCCTTCCAGTCCGCCATTCCCCATCCCCCTGGATCGATCGAGTCACTGGTCGAGAGCCAGCCGGCGGACATCCCGCCGCACGCCGGCCGCCCTCCATCCCCGGCCGTTCCCCCACGAGCTGCGTGGGGGAGGGAAAACACCACCGCCTGCGCGAGACCCCCCCACGCGCTACCTCCAGAAGCGGATGCGAAAGGCAGGCCGGTGGAGGCGCTTCCCGCGGGGGTCCTGATCGACCCTGCTCCATCGCGACTTGTCTTTCTGAGTCCTTAACGGCTGCGCCGATCCTGTAGGACGAAAGACGTCTCGCACGAATCTCTCGTCCCCCATCAACCTCCCCCAGGGGTTTTTGGGGGAGGTGGGCGAGTCATGCGAGCCCGGAGGGGGCGCGGCGGCTCGCACCGGACTTTTCATTCAGGGAGGCGCCGCGCCGATCCTGCATTCACACTGCACCCTGGCGCCGACCGAAGGATCTTGCCTGCCACAGCCACGGGGCTGGTCCGCGATGCCGGAGCCAGCCCCCGCGTGCCGGCGGAGAAGATCCTTCGGTCGCGCGCAGGCGATCGTGCGGCTGCGAGTCCGGGTGGCGCTCCCTCAAGGAATCCGTGTCGTGAGTCGGGCCGGTTTGGCGATACCTCCGGCGCGGCCATCGTTCCGTTTCGCAGGGCGCCTACTGGCCGGGCGCGGCGTCGCGGGGCATATTGGCGGCTCCGCCACCCGCCGTCCATCCCGCGCCGCGACCCGGACCCGCCGAACCAGCTGATGTCCTCCCCCTCTCCCGCCGCGGCCGCCGAGCGCCGCGGGCTGCTGAACGCGCTCGGGCTGCACCGGCGCGAGCTTCGCGCCTGGGCCATGTACGACTGGGCCAACTCCGCGTTCATCTGCACCATCATGACCGCGGTGTTCCCCATCTACTACGTGCGCGTGGCCGGCGCCGACCTGGCTCCCGCGGCGGCCACGGAGCAGTACGGCTGGGCGACCACCGTCGGCCTGCTGATCGTCGCCGTCATCTCGCCGATCCTGGGGACGCTGGCGGACTACGTGGCGGTGAAGAAGCGGCTGCTGGCCACCTTCCTGGGCATCGGCGTCAGCGCGGTGGCGATGATGTGGTTCATCTCGCGCGGCGACCTGCTGCTGGCGTCGCTTCTCTTCATCCTGGCCAACATCGGGGCGAACGGGAGCTTCGTCTTCTACGAGGCGCTCCTTCCCCACGTGGCGCGGCCGGACGAGATGGACCGCGTGTCCACGGCGGCGTACGCCATGGGGTACATCGGCGGCGGGGTGCTGCTGGTGGTGAACCTGGCGGCCATCCAGAAGCCCGAGATGTTCGGCCTGCCGTCGGTGGAGATCGCCACGCGGCTCTCGTTCGTCTCCGTGGCGGTGTGGTGGCTGCTCTTCTCCATCCCCCTCTTCCGCCGCATCCCGGAGCCGCCGGTGACGCGCGAGGCGGACGAGGGGCCGCGGATGAGCCCCGTCCGCGTGGCCTTCGACCGGCTGGCGGAGACGTTCCGCGCGCTGCGGGGCTACCGGCAGGCGTTCCTGATGCTGCTGGCGTTCCTGATCTACAACGACGGGATCGGCACCATCATCCGCATGGCGACGGCGTTCGGGACGGAGCTGAACATCCCGCAGAGCACGCTGATCACCGCCATCGTGGTGGTGCAGTTCGTGGGCGTGCCGTTCGCCTTCCTCTTCGGGCTGCTGGCGGGGTGGATCGGGGCCAAGCGCGCGGTGTTCCTGGGGCTGGCGGCGTACGTGGCCATCAGCATCATGGGCTACTCCGTGAAGGACGGCGGCGACTTCATGCGGCTGGCGATCATGGTGGGGATGGTGCAGGGGGGGACGCAGGCGCTCAGCCGCTCGCTCTTCGCCAGCATGATCCCGCGGCACCGCTCCGGCGAGTTCTTCGGCTTCTGGAGCGTGTTCGAGAAGTTCGCGGGGATCATGGGGCCCGCGATCTTCGCCCTGGTGCTGAACGCGACGGGGACCAGCCGCAGCGCCATCCTGGCCATCATCGCCTTCTTCGTGATCGGCGGGATCCTGCTCTGGTTCGTGGACGTGGAGGAGGGGCAGCGTGTGGCGCGGGCGGAGGAGGCCGCCGCGGCGGGCGGCGTCGCGCCGGAGCCGGGGGTGGTGATGGAGTGATGGAGTGATGGTGATGGAGTGATGGAGTGATGGAGTGATGGAGTGATGGAGTGATGGAGTGATGGAGT
>DATAAG010000579.1:0-3793 GCA_036260235.1 Longimicrobium sp. | reverse complement strand
ACTCCATCACTCCATCACTCCATCACTCCATCACTCCATCACTCCATCACTCCATCACTCCATCACTCCACCCCCAGCAGAAAACCGCCCGCGGATCGAACACCCGCGGGCGGCACATCGACTCCCTGCACGCAGCTCAGGCGCGATACAGGCGCCCGGTCTCCGGATCGACCTGCACCGTCTCCAGCCGCGCGCCTTCGGGGGCGGGGGGAAGGCCGGCGAGCGTGACCCCGTCGTCCGTGAACGACAGCACGATGCCGCGCTCGCGGTTGGCGATGTAGAAGCCGTCGGGCCCCGCCGGCCCGCCCGCGCCGATGCGCCACGGCGAGCGGCTGCGCGCGTTCGCCAGCTGGATGGACGCCTCGGTGTCGGAGTGCACCCCCAGCACGGGGACGGCGTGGCCGTCATCCACCTGCAGCAGGTCCAGCATCAGCTCCTCGCCCGCGACCACCGTCTGCCGGCCGATGCAGAGCGCCGAGGGAGCGTCCAGCTCGTCGTGGACGCGCTGCGGGACGGACGACAGCTTCTCGCGGATCGAGAGCTCGTTGCTGGGCACCAGCCGGTCCGGCGACAGCGTCTTGACGAGGGTCTCCATCGCGAGCTTTTCGCCCGGGTGGGGCGTGGCGGCGGCGGGGGCATCCGGCGGCAGGGCCGGCGCGGCGGGAGGAGCGACGACGTGTTCCGAAGCCATGAATCACCTCCTGGGAACGGGCACAATGGGACAAACAAGCGTAACGGGGCACGCCCCTCTCGACAAGAAAACATCTGACGCAACACCGTAGCACGCGGTGCCGTCGCGGCCGCCGTGTTCCGGACGCCCGGCACGCGCACGGAACCCTGTGCTTCGTCACGAAACGAGGAAGCACCCTGCGGATGCGATTCCGCCGGGCGCAGGGTGTCGGATCACGGTTGCGTACGGCTCGGGGATGCCGGCGCTCAGGTCCTTCGCAGAATGATGGTGGGGACCTTTGCGGCCTCGCGTTCCGGCAGATCGAGCTCGGGATTGCGCAGCGCCGGGCGGGCCCCCGGTCCGCCGACCTCGCGCGGCGCCACCGGCTCTGCCGCCGCGGCCTCTCGCCGGGCGCGGGCGCCGGTGATCAGGCCCAGCGCCGTCGCGACGGCCGCCGCGCCGAGCCAGACGCGCGGATCGGAGCGCTGGACGGAGGCGTCGTACATCCGCCACATCAGCACGCCGGACACGCTCGCCGCCGCGCCGGCGAGCAGCCCGGCGAGATACGGGTGCCGCTCCGCCAGCCCGCCGAGGCCGGCGCGGGTGAGCCGCAATGCGACGAAACCGACCAGGGCGCCCATCCCCAGGCCCGTGATGCGGGCGGGGAGTCCCGAGTCTCGAGCGGGGATCGTGGCGACCAGCAGGGCGGCGAGCGCCACGTCGGCGAGCTCCAGCACCGCGACGACGGGCCTGCGCGCCCAGCGAGGGAGGAACTCCAGCCAGGCCTCGAAGCGCGCACGGCGTGCGATGGATTCCTCGTCCGGCTCCCGCGGGGGAAAGCCGACCGCTTCCGCCGCCTGCCACCGGGCCCTGCAGTACGGGCAGCCGGCGAAGTGCTCGCGGAACTCGGCGCCGCTCTCCGCCCACGCAAGGCCCGCGGAGTCGACGAAGACGCGCTCCTGCAGGTGCGGCAGGTTCGTGCGCACCCAGGCGCAGGGCGGATTCTCCCGCAGCGCGGCGTCGAGGGCCGCGCTCCAGCGGTCCGTCTCCAGGTGCCAGCGGATGCGCGCGGCGGCGAACGGCGTCACCTCCACCGCCCCCGCCTCCCACGCCGAGATTTCCAGCGGAATGGCGTGCACGTCGTCCGCCAGCTGCTCCACGGTCCACCCGCGCGCCGCCCGCAGCGCGCGCACCTCCTTAGCCGTCACCTCGTCGCGGCTGCGTGGCAAAAACGGGAAACCCATCGCGGATCCTCCACATCCAGGTCACTCCACCATCCGGACCCCACCACAAATTTCTACTCCGCGACCGAGAACGCCACCACCAGGTCGGAGAACGACGCCGCGTAGACCCACCCGTCCGCCGCGGCGGGGGAGGAAAGGAAGTGGCCGGGCGGCAGGCGGTGCCGCGCGCGGATGGTGCCCGTCGCCGCGTCGATCAGCGAGAGGGTGCCGTTGACGGAGCCGATGGAGACGTGCCCGTCCGCCACCGCGGGTGACGAGTCGTAGATCTCCGCGCCGGTGGCCGCCATCCACACCTCCCGCCCGTCCTCCGCGGCGATGCAGCGCACCTCGCCCGCCGCGCCCAGGCAGCCGGCGTAGATGCGGTCCCCCACCAGCGCGGGGGACGAGTACCCCACCTTGTCGCCGGGCGAAGTGTACGTCCAGCGGGACTCGCCGGTGGCGGCGTCGAACGCGTGCAGCACGTTGTCGTTCGACGGGACGTAGACGCGGCCTCCACCCACCGCCGGCCCGCCGATGGCCGGCGAGTACGCGAACGACCGCTGCGTGCACTGGCGGCGCCACGCCTCCGCCCCGGTGGCAACGTCCAGCGCGTACAGGTGCCGGTCCCACGCGCCGACGTACGCGCGCTCGCCGTCCGTGGCCACGGGGCTCTGCACGAACGCGGTGTCGCCGGGCGGCAGCGCGAAGGTCCAGCGGACGGCGCCGTCGTCCACGTCCAGCCCGTAGACGCGCCCGTCGCCCGAGGGGATGACGGCGATGCCGCGCGCCACCGCCGCGGACGCGTACACCGGCCCGCCCGTGCGCCGCCGCCAGAGCCGGCGGCCGGTCGCGGCGTCGAAGGCGTAGACGAAGCCGTCCGCGCTCCCCACCACCACCCGCCCGTCCGCCACCGCCGGCGACGAGTGGCAGTAGCCGCCCGTCCGCGCGGTCCACGCCGCCTCGCCGTCCGCGGCGTGGAGCGCGGTGACGGAGCCGTCCATCGCGCTGACGTACAGCACGCCATCCACCAGCCGCAGGTGAGACATCACTCCGCCGCTCAGCCGCCGCTCCCACCGCGGCCGCAGGACGGGCTGCGGAGGTTCGAAGACGCGCACCCCGGCGGTCTGCGGTCCGCCTTCCCCCTGCCGCAGCGAAAGGACGTTCGCGCCGCCGGCCAGGTTCGCCGCTGGTGGTCCCTCCGCGGGAAGCGGCGCCCACGCGCCCTCGTTCCACCGGTACTCCAGCGGCACGCCGGACGCCTCCGGCAGGGCGGAGCCGGGCTCGACCACCGCGGCGCCCATCGCCCAGAGGGGACGGGTGCCGCGGTCGGGAGCGAGCGGGACGGCAGCCAGCGGACGGAGGTGCGGGTCCTCCGCCGTGCGCCGGGAGATGCGCACCTCGCCCGCGTCCGCATCCACGTCCACGCGCTGGTACGAGCCCTGGTACAGGCCTTTGTTCATCGTCCCCAGCATGCCGTCCCAGCGCCAGAGCAGGTCCTGGTGGCCGTGGCCGTTGAAGATGGCCCTGACGTTGTACGGCTCCAGCACGCGCCGCAGCGCCTCTTCGTTGTCCACCATCACGCGGTCGCGGCCCACCCAGTGGTGCGTGAAGACGAACACCGGCGTCTCGCGTCCCACGCCGCGCAGGTCCGCCTCCAGCCAGCGCAGCTGCGCGGACTCGTAGTGGCCCCAGTGCGAGAGCGGGACGGAGGTGTCCAGCAGGACGAACCGGCACCCGCCGTGGCCGAAGGAGCGGTACGGCGCGCCCAGGTAGCGCCCGTAGACCTGCATCCCCAGGGGCGACCAGCGCACGTCGTGGTTCCCGGGGACGTGGTGGACGGGAAAGCGCAGCCCGTGCAGCACCCAGCGGTAGTTCTCGTACTCCCCCACCCAGCCGTAGT
>DATAAG010000578.1:0-6369 GCA_036260235.1 Longimicrobium sp. | reverse complement strand
CGGAAGTTGTAGCTCATCGGCAGATCACAGTGGCTCGTGTGGCTCGCGCCAATCTATGCTGCCAGCCTTCCGCCCGCGACCACTCCCAGGTTTATTGGACAGGCTCAATAGGGAATAGGGAATAGGAATAGCTTGCGGGGTTCGGCGTGAGCCGGGTTGCGGAGGCGGGTGCTGACATCCTGCCGTACGGTAGAGGCCCCTCCCCCCCTCCCCGCTCGTTCCTCGCGGAGAGGGGAAGAACTGCAACTGCGGACGACGTCGCGCTTCGGGCGGACCCCTCACCCCCGGCCCCTCCCCCGCGAACTGCGCGGGGAGAGGGGAGTGGGTCCGTCGGGATCCGCCGTTCTCCCTTCCCCACGCAGTTGTGGGGGAAGGGCCGGGGAGGGGATGCCCGCGGACGCACCGCCGCTGCTTTCCCGCTCCGTGGCTGCGTCGGCCACCCCTCCCCCGGGGTTGGGGGAGGGGTCGCCCGCCGTCGCGAGGAACGAGCGAAAGGCCGGGCGGGGGAGAGGGCCTCCCGCGCAGCGGGCCGTGGGGGAAAACCCCGCCCGCACTCGACCCCTGCCGAAACGTCGTGAACCCGCCCTGACTCTCCCTCCCCCACGCAGTTTGTGGGGGAGGGCCGGGGAGGGGGGCGCCTGCGGACGCGCCGGAGCATCCTCGCTCGCGCGATCCCCGCCCGTGCCTCCCCCTCACACCCGGTTCGCGCGCAGCTCGTCCAGCGGGTAGTGGGTGCCGCGCCACTCGATGCCGCGGTTCACCAGCGCGTAGAGGGTCGCGTTCCAGACGACGAAGAGGAACATGACCGACGCGGCCGGGAACAGCACCCCGCGCCACACGGGGGACCCCTGCGCGGCGGCCGAGCCGGCGTACATCAGCAGCATGATGCCGATTGCCACGGCGTACAGCACCCGCGTCCACCCGTCCGCCGTCCACACCGCCACCCACGGCCAGACGTACAGCAGCAGCATCCCGATGGTGGCGCCGGCGACCATCCACAGCCGGTAGTCCACCCCCGCGAAGCCGTTCTTCCGCAATCCGCGCACGGTCTCGCGCACGGAGTGGTACCACTCCACGGAGATCTGCTCCGCGGCGATCACGAAGTCCTGCGCGCACCCGTGCTTCTTCGCCAGCTTCCCCAGCTTCAGGTCGTCGTCGGGGCGCATGGCGATGGCCTGGTGCGTCCCCATGCGCCGGTACGCCTCCGCCCGCACCAGGTTGAACGCGCCGATGCCGATGTGCGCCGGGCTGCGCGGGTCGCGCGCCTTCCACGGGCGCGTGTAGAGGGAGAAGAAGATGGTGAACACCACGCCGAACGTCTGCAGCAGGACGCCCGGCATGACGACGCGCGGCGCGGCGGCCAGGAAGTCCAGCTGCTCGCGCTGCATGTGCTCGGCGGCGCGGAGGACGGTGTCCGGCGCCATCACCACGTCGGCGTCGGTGAACAGCAGCAGCTCGCCCCGCGCGGCGCGGGCGCCCAGCCAGAGCGCGTGGTTCTTTCCCAGCCACCCCGGCGGCAGCTCCGCCACGTGCACCACGCGCAGGCGCGGGTTCGCGGCGGCCATGCGGTCCAGGATGGCGCCCGTGGCGTCGTCGGAGCGGTCGTCGACGACGATGACCTCGATGCGCGCCCCCTGCAGCGCCAGGACGGAGCGCAGCGCGGGCTCCATCCCCCGCTCCTCGTTGCGCGCGGCGATCACGATGGAGACGGACGGGATCTCCGCCGGGTCGCCGGGCGGCAGCAGGTGCAGCTGCTTGAGCGCGCGGCCCCCCCGCGCCAGCTCCACGAACGAGGCGACGTGGATGAAGGCGGTGAGCGCGGCCAGCCAGAACAGGAGCGAGTCGTTCATCCGGGTTGCGCGGCGAGGGAGCCGCCCGGGGCGGGCGGTGCGGGGGGAGTCTACCGCACGGCGGGCGCCCCGGCCAGCGTGGCGGGCGCGGGCCAGGAGCGGGGCATCCATGCCCCGATCGGGGCGGAAGACGACGGCCCGTAGGGGGCGGCCGCGCACACGTACGTTCCGCCGAAATCTCCTTTGTAACGGCGCAAATGCGCGGCTGAACGCCACCTGCGCAAACAGACGGGCACCACTGCCCGTCGGACGGCCATCGACGGGAACGATCCGTGCGGCACGCGCGGTGGTCCTATGGCTCCACCGTCCCCCCACCCAGCAACGTCCCATGGCACGCGCATCAGGAACGGTCAAGTGGTTCTCGCAGGAGAAGGGCTTCGGTTTCGTCACCCGTGAGGACGGCACCGACATTTTCGTTCACCACAGCGGCATCTCCGGACGCGGCTTCAAGACGCTCGAGCAGGGCGAGCGGGTGGAGTTCGACGTCATCGAGGAGCCCAAGGGCCTCAAGGCCGCCAACCTGGTGCGCCTGGACGCGCCCGAGGGCGGCAGCCAGCCCGCCGACAACATGGGGCGCGGCGGCTACAGCGAGGGGCCCGGCCGCGACTACGGCGGCGGGTACGGACAGGGCGGCGGCTACGGCGGCGGCGGTGGATACGCGGACCGGGCGGACGGCGGCGGCGGGTACAACCGCGGGGGCGGCGGCCGCGGCAACGGCGGCGGCCGCGACAGCGGCGGCTGGGGAGGCGGCGGCAACCGGGGTGGCAACCGCCGCGACTACGGCGACGACTGGTAGCCCTCTTCGTCCCTTCGCGGACGTCTGACGGCTGGCACGGTGACGACCGCCGCTCGCGGGGACGAGCGGCGGACCGGGCCAGCGTTTCTTTTCATCCCACCTCCGGCAGGGCCTCCCTCCTTCGACGTACCCTGGTCGCGCTGGGGACGCATCGAACGAAGAACAAAACAAGCCTCACGCAGAGTCAGCAGAATGAGCGGAGTTCGGCCTGTGCAAGGGCAACTCTGCTCACTCTGCTGATCTGTGTGAGGCTCAATCTGTTACGCCGGCGCGGGAGCGCATGGGACAACAACGGCACATGTGCGCGATCGGATGTTCAACATGGAATGGAGGACAGCCCCGATCCGCCCGAAGCGCAACCCGAGGCACGACAGGTGTTGCGTGGATGCGCGGGTGGCGCGAAACGATCTGGAACAGCTGAAAGAGCGCCTCGAGGCCCGGTTCCCCGATGCTTCGCTCACGATGGACCGTCCCGAGAGCGAGACGGGAACGTGGTGGCTTGATGCCAGAGTGCAGGGGCACCTCGTTGTAATCCAGTGGAGACCGGATCGCGGCTATGGGATTTCGACTCCCACACGCGACGACTACGGGTCCAAACCGCACGAGCTCTACGATTGCGCAGACGCCGCCTACAAGCGCGCCGTAGACCTGCTGCTGAGCCAGACCCGGACCGTACCGGGCCTGTCGCTGCAGAAGATCCGGGAATCCCGTGGCCTGTCACAGGTCGCGGTCGCCCAGAAGCTGCAGATCAACCAGGGCGCCCTCTCGAGACTGGAGCGGCGCACCGACATGCGTCTGCGCACGCTCCGCAACCTGATTTCCGCGATGGGTGGCGAGTTGCAGCTGTTCGCGGAGTTCCCGAATCACACCGTGCGCATTCAGATCGACCAGCTGCTCAGCGGTGATTGAAGGCAGGCAGCCTCCCACATGGGATGAACATCCGCGGGCGTCCGGGTTGACGGGCGCCCGCTTGTTTTCGTCCGTTGCCGATCAGCGGAGGAGAGTGGGAGCGCATGGGACGGCAACGGCACATCTGCGTGAAGCGAATGATCAGCATGGAATCGAGGGATCGTCCCGGAGGCGAGAACGCGCAACCCGGAGGCTGCCGATTGCGTACTGGCACGAGCCGAAGGCGGCTCGGACAGGGACCGCTCGTATTCCCGGCCTGAGTTCGAACGCTGATCGTCCCCTCCCCTAGCACACCCGTCGATGATCCAGGCTAACCCTCGCCAGAGGCTGCGGCCGGTCGCGCACCCGTTGCGCGTGGCTGGCTGGACGCTCCTCACGCTGGTTTCGGTGCTCGCCATCGGGCGGGTGGCGCGGGCGCCGGATCCGGCGACGGAGCGCGGGACGCGCGTGGCGCTGGCCCAGCTGGCCCACCTGCGGCCGGAGCTGGAGGCGCGGGCGGACGCGATGCAGGAGATCTTTCCCGAAGGCCGCGTCTTCACGCTGGCGCTCTACGGTCTGGCGTGGGTGGACGTGGGACGCGGGACGGCGGATGGCGACCTGCGCGCGAGGGCGCTCGCGGAGGCACGGCGGGCGCTCGCGCTGGCGGACGCGCCGCGCTCGCGCCAGGGATTCGGGGAGGCGGGCGGGCTGCCCTACGGCGTGTTCTACGAGGGGTGGACGGCGCACCTCCGCGCGGGGACGCTGCACCTGGCCGGGCGCGGCGCGGAGCGGGACACGGCGTTCCGCGCCTCGTGCGAGCGGCTGGACGCGGCGTTCCGGAGCGGCGGGCCGTTCCTGGATTCGTATCCCGGAATGGCGTGGCCGGGGGACAACGCCGTGGGGGCGGCGGCGCTGCGCTCGTGCGGCACGCTGCTGGACGCGCGCTATACGGGGACGGCCCAGGCGTGGCTGCGCGCCGCGCTGCGCCACGCCGATCCCGCGACGGGCCTGCTTCCGCACGAGGCCGGCTCCCCGGCCCCGCGCGGCGAGTCCGTGGCGCTGATGATCCGCTTCGTGCACGAGATCGACCCCGCCGTCGCCGCCGCGCAGTACCGGGGCCTGGAGCGCACCTTCGCGACGCGCTTCGCGGGCCTGCTCCCCGCCGTGCGCGAGTACCCGCGCGGCGTGCGCGGCTCCGGCGACATCGATTCCGGGCCCGTCGTGCTGGGCGTGAGCGCTCCCGCGTCGGTGGTGGGGATCGCTGCGGCGCGGATGACGGGCCACCATCACGCCGCGGCGGACCTGCGCGCGTCGCCGGAGGTGCTGGGCGTGCCGGTGCAGTGGGGCGGACGCCGGTCGTACGCGTTCGGCAAGCTGCCCGTCGGCGACGCGTTCCTGGCGTGGTCGTCCGTGGTGCGGCCGTGGAACACGCCGGCTGCGCCTCCGTCCGCATCCACGCCGTACGGCGGCTGGCGGGCGACCTGGTACGGCCTGTGGGGATTGATCCTCACCCTCTCGCTGATCCGGATCGTGCGGATCCGCAGTTCCGCATCAGCGGCGAGGGCCGGACGATGAACGGCGGCGGGTTCCCGGTGATCGGGCACCCGCGTGCTTTCTCATCCGCCGATCCAGCTCGTGATGGACGCACGGACACGCACCGGTCGTATGCCCCTTTGCCCGTGAGCCGTCAGGGGACCAGATTGGCGCGGACCCCGGGAACGCTCGAAAAGGATGGGAGTGCGATGGAAAAGGTCAGTCTGGCCGAGAAGCTCGCGCTGTTCAGCGACCACTGGAACCCGCGCATCGTGGGGGAGCTGAACGGGCAGCAGGTAAAGCTCGCGAAGCTGCAGGGCGAGTTCGTCTGGCACGACCACGCCAACGAGGACGAGCTGTTCCTCGTCCTCAAAGGGCGCCTGCGGATGGAGTTCCGCGGCCGCATCGTGGAGCTGGCCGAGGGCGAGATGCTGATCGTGCCGCGCGGGGTGAAGCACCGGCCGGTGGCGGAGGAGGAGGTGCACGTGCTGCTCTTCGAGCCCGCATCCACCAGGCACACGGGCGAGGTGGAGCACGCGCTCACCCGCCACGAGCTCGAGCGCATCTGAATCCCATCCACGCATGAGCCAGGGACCGGAGCAGGTGCGCGCCTTCTACGACACGGTGGCGCGCGAGTACGCGGAGCACTTCGCGGACGAATTGTCGCACAAGCCGCGGGACCGGGCGCTGCTGGAGCGCCTCGCGAACGAGGTGCGCGGCGCCGGGCCCGTGTACGACCTGGGATGCGGGCCGGGCGGGCAGACGACGGCGTTCCTGCACGGGCTGGGGGTGGAGGTGCGCGGGATGGACCTGTCGCCGGCGGCGGTCGCGGAGGCTGCCCGGCGGCACCCGGAGATCGGCTTCGAGGCGGGTGACATGCTGGCGCTGCCGCTGCCGGACGGTGCGGCTGCGGGCGTCGTGGCGTTCTATGCCATCGTGCACTTCTCCCCGGACCAGCTGCGCACCGCGCTTCGCGAGATGCACCGGGTGATGTGCCCCGGCGCGCCGCTGCTGCTCTCCTACCACGTGGGCGAGCAGGTGGTGCACGTGGACGAGATGTTCGGCCGGCAGGCGTCGGTGGACTTCCGCTTCCACCCGGTGGACGACGTGGAGGCGGCGCTGCGCGAGGCGGGGTTCGACGGCGCGGAGACCCTCGTCCGGGACCCGTATCCCGAAGAGCATCCCAGCCGGCGGGCGTATGTCTTCGCGCGCAAGCCGGGGGTAATGGAGTGATGGAGTGATGGAGTGATGGAGTGATGGAGTGATGGAGTGATGGAGTGATGGAGTGATGGAGTGATGGAG
>DATAAG010000577.1:0-9467 GCA_036260235.1 Longimicrobium sp. | reverse complement strand
GCCTGCTGTTGCGCACGCAACCCTGCGTTCGCCGTGTCCGCGAAGGCGGACAGCGCGTCGTCGTTGCGGCGATACCAATCGCTCGTCGCGAGGCCCACCCTCCCGCTGCGGGTTGCCCCCTCCGCGCCGCACCGGCATGTTCCCCTGCATCCACTTCGATGCACTGGAAGGACCCGTGCGGATGCTCCGATCTCTCTCTGCCGCCGCGCTGCTGCTGCCGGCGATGCTCGGCGCGCAGGACGTGCCCTACTTTCAGCAGGGCGTCGACTACCGCATCGAGGCGCGGCTGGACGAGGACACCGACGTGCTGCACGGGCGGGCGCGGCTGCGCTACACCAACCGCTCCCCCGCCACGCTGGACACGCTGTACCTGCACCAGCACCTGAACGCCTTTCGCCCCAACAGCGCGTGGGCGCGGCGCGAGCTGGAGTACGGCGAGCGGCGGTTCACCAGGCTCGGGCCGGGGCAGCACGCCTTCGAGCGCTTTACCCGCGTGACGGTGGACGGCGCGGCCGTGCGCGCCGCGTATCCCGGCGCGCCGGACAGCACCGTGGCCGCGCTCCCCCTGCCGCGCCCGCTGCCGCCCGGCGGCCTGGTGGAGGTGGTGATGGACTGGGAGGCGCGGCTCAGCACCCTTCCCCGGCGCCAAGGCCGCCGCGGCCGCCACTTCGACTTCGCGCAGTGGTACCCCCGCATCGCCGTCTACGACCGCACCGGCTGGGCGTTCCACCCGCTCCTTCCCCAGGGCGAGTTCTACGGCGAGTTCGGCCGCTACGACGTGACGCTGGACGTCGCCGCGGACCAGGTGATCGGCGCGACGGGGGTCGCCGTGGAGGGAGACCCGGGGTACCGGGAGCGCGTGACCGGCCCCGGCTATCCGCCGCCCCCGCCCGGCGATCCCCTCGGCCTGCTGGCCGGTGCGCCGGGGGAAGGGCGCAAGCGCGTGCGCTTCTTCGCCGACAGCGTGCACCACTTCGCCTGGAGCGCGGACCCGGCATACCTCCACGACTTCGTGGTCCGCACCATCATCGACGAGGAGACCGGCGCCCACTCCGCCCCCGGCATCCATGTCCTCTACCTCCCTGGCGACACCGACTGGGACGAGCGCGCCGCCGCCCGCCGCACCTGGGACGCGCTCACCTGGCTGGAGACCATGTTCGGCCCGTACCCCTGGCCGCAGCTCACCAACGTGCACCGGCTGGAGGGCGGCGGCACCGAGTTCCCCATGCTGATCATGAACGGGTCGGCGTCCGAGGGGCTCATCGTCCACGAGACTACGCACCAGTACCTGCACGGCATCCTGGCCAACAACGAGTGGCGCGAGGGGTGGATGGACGAGGGCTTCACCTCGTTCATGAGCAGCTGGTACCGGGAGATGAAGGGCGACACCGCCGTCTGGCGCGGCACCATGCAGACCCTGGAGCGCCTGGAGCGGACGGACTCGTCGGAGGCGGTCGGCCAGCCCGGCGCCGCGTTCTCGTCGCCGCGCCTCTACAGCGCGATGACGTACACCAAGGCGTCCGCGGTCTTCCGCATGCTGCGCGAGATGGTGGGGCACGACGCCTTCCGGCAGATCCTGCGCACCTTCTACGAGCGCCACCGCCTGCGCCACGTGACCGGCGCGGACTTCCAGCGCGTGGCGGAGGAGGTGAGCGGGCGCGACCTGGACTGGTTCTTCGCGCAGTGGATCCAGCGCACGGACAGGCTGGACTACGGCATCGCCGGCGCGGCGACGCGGCAGGCGGGGGGCCGCTGGCGCACGCGGGTGGAGGTGGTGCGCGCGGGCGAGGCGTGGATGCCCGTGGTGCTGCGGGTGGGCGGCGTGACGCGGACGCTGGACTCCCGCGAGCGGCGGCAGACGGTGGAGGTGGTCACCGACGCGCGGCCGGCGGAGGCGGTGCTGGACCCCGAGTGGGTGCTGATCGACTTCGACCGCTCCAACAACCGCGCGGCGGTCCCCTGACGGTGCCCTGGCTCTACGTGGCCGCCGGCGGGGCGGCGGGGTCGCTGCTGCGCTACGCCGCCGGACAGGCGCTGGGCCCCCCGCGGCCGGGGACCTTTCCCTGGCACACCTTCTGGGTGAACGTGGCGGGGTCGCTGATTCTCGGCCTGGTGCTCGCCGTGGTCGCCCGCGACGACCCGCACCACCTGCGCGCGCTGCTCGCCGTGGGGTTCTGCGGCGGGCTGACCACCTTCAGCACCTTCAGCTGGGAGACGGTGGGGCTGATCGAAAGCCGGGCGTACGGGCTCGCGGAGGCGTACGTCGGCGCCAGCCTGCTCATCGGAATCCTTGCCGTCGTCCTGGGCCTGTGGGTGGGCGCGCGGCTGGCACAATAAGCGCGTCCCTATTGGCGTCTGGACTGTCCACCTCGTTCACCTTATCTTGGAGTCGCACCCCATGTCAGGAGAACGAACCCGGATGTCAGTCGAACAGGTCACCGCTGCGGCGCTCGATCTTTCCCCCGAGGACCGGATCGCGGTCATCGAGAGCCTTGAGGGCAGCTTTCTCACGGATGAGATCGATCCGGCGATCATCGAGCGGGCGCGTCGGACGATGGCGGACATCAAGTCTGGCCGGGCCACAACGGTTCCAGCCGAAGAAGTGCTGGACATGCTGGACCGAATGGCCTCTTGAAGGTCCAGTTCTCACGTGTCGCCGAGGAGCAGTTTCGCCTCGCTCAGGCCGCGTACCGGGACGACAGTCTGGCGCGCGCCCGCCGATTCGCCGATGAGGTGCGGCGCGTGGTGCGGCGGATTGGGCGTTACCCGTTCGTCGGGCACCGGGTGGACGAGTTCCGCCGCATGATCCTCCGCCGCTTCCCGTATTCGATCCTGTACGAGGTATGGGAGGACCGTGTCTACGTCACGGAACTCGTGCACCAGGCACAGGAACCTGACTACTGGGCCGACGACGAGAGATAGTTACGCCATAGCGTCTTCCCCAGGCTTTGGGCCCGAGCGTTGATCAGGGAGGTAGCGAATGTCAGAGGATCAGAAGGATTCGGCGCAGCTTGATCGCCTCACCGCCGCCGCCTTTGCGTTGCCTGAGGATGAACGCAAGCGCCTGATACTGCGGCTGGGCGAAAGTCTCGTAAACGACCCGAAAGTCGATCCTGCTCGGCGAGCGAGGATTCAACGCCGGATGGAATTGATTCATCTGGAGACAAATCGCGAGGACGGTTCTGTGTACAGTGGTGGATGAGACCTCGTTCGAGCTTCGATTGCCGGAAGTGGCCTGAGGAATCATTTTCAGACCGCTACCGCCACCTCTCGGAATCGTGACGCCAAGGTGATCCAGATCGGCTCCCTGCCGCTCATCCAGACCGGCGTCGTGCGCGGGGCGTGCCCGCACGACTGTCCGGACACGTGCGCCATGCTGGTGCACGTGCAGGACGGCCGCGCGGTGCGGGTGCAGGGCGACCCCGATCACCCGGTGACGCAGGGGTTCCTGTGCACCAAGGTGAACCGCTACGTGGAGCGCACCTACCACCCCGACCGGGTGACGGTGCCGCTGCGGCGCGTCGGGCCCAAGGGCGAGGGGCGCTTCGAGCCGGCCTCTTGGGACGAGGCGCTGGACGACGTCGCGCGGCGGCTGAACGAGGTCCGCCACGGCGAGCACGGGCCGCAGGCCATCCTTCCCTACTCGTATTCCGGCACGCTGGGCAAGGTGCAGAACGAGTCGATGGACCGGCGCTTCTTCCACCGCATCGGCGCCAGCCTGCTGGACCGCACCATCTGCGCGACGGCGGGGAGCGCCGGGTGGGCGGCCACCTACGGCGACCGCATGGGGCCCACGCCGGTGGAGGCGGAGGACGCGCGCTTCGTCCTGCTCTGGGGCACCAACACCCTCACCAGCAACCCGCACCTGTGGCCGGCGCTGCGCCGCGCGCGGGAGCGGGGCGCGCGCATCGTCGCCATCGACCCCATCCGCACGCGCACCGCCGCCCAGTGCGACGAGCACCTTCCCATCCGCCCCGGCACCGACGCCGCGCTGGCGCTGGGGATGCTGCACGTCATCTTCCGCGACGGGCTGGAGGACGCCGCCTACCTGCGCGACCACACGGTGGGCGAGGAGGCGCTGCGGGCGCGCGCGGCGGAGTGGACGCCCGCGCGCACGGCCGAGGTGACCGGGCTGCCGGCGGAGCGCATCCAGTCGCTGGCGCGGGAGTACGCGACGACCCGGCCGAGCTTCATCCGCCTGAACTACGGGCTGCAGCGGCACCGGGGCGGCGGGATGGCGGTGCGGACCGTCTCCATCCTTCCCGCCGTCACGGGGGCGTGGCGCGAGCGGGGGGGCGGCGCCACCCTTTCCACCAGCGGCGCCTTCAAGCTGAACCTGAACGCGCTGCAGCGGCCGGACTGGATACCGCCCGGCACGCGCACCATCAACATGATCCGCCTGGGCGAGGCGCTCACCCGGCCCGACGCGGGCGTGGGCGGGCCGCCGGTGACGGCGTTCGTCGTCTACAACTCCAACCCCGCCGCCGTGGCGCCGGAGCTGGGGCAGGTGCGGCGGGGGCTGCTGCGCGACGACCTGTTCACCGTGGTGATGGAGCACTTCGTCACCGACACGGCGCGCTACGCGGACTGGGTGCTCCCGGCCACCACGCAGCTGGAGCACTGGGACGTCCACACGGCGTACGGGCACCTGTACCTCACGCTCAACCGCCCCTCCATCGCCCCGGTGGGGGAGTCGCTGCCGAACTCGGAGATCTTCCGGCGGCTGGCGGAGCGGATGGGACTGGACGATCCCGAATTTCGCGACGACGACGTGACGCTCATCCGGCAGGCGCTCGCGTCGTCGCACCCGTGGCTGGAGGGGATCACCTTCGAGCGGCTGGTGGAGGAGGGATGGGTGCGGCTGAGCGTGGGCGAGGACTTTCGCCCCTACGCCGAGCCGCGGCCCAGCACGCCGACGGGAAAGATCCAGCTGGTGGCGCCGGAGCTGGAGCGCATCGGGCTGGACGCCGTTCCCGCCTACGTGCCGCCCGCGGAGAGCGCGGACGCGGATCCCGAGCGCGCCGCGCGCTTTCCGCTGATGCTGCTGTCGCCGCCGGAGCACCCGTTCATGAACAGCACCTTCGTGAACGTGCCCTCCCTGGCGCGCGCGGCGGGAGACACGAAGCTGCTGCTGCACCCCAACGAGGCCGCCGTCCGCGGCATCCGGGCGGACGACCGCGTACGCTGCTGGAACGACCGCGGCCACTTCTTCGGCCGGGCGGTGGTGACGGAGGACGTGCGCCCCGGCGTGGCCGTCAGCTACGGCGTGCGCTGGGCCATGCGCTCCGAGGGCGGCCTGACGGTGAACGACACCACCTCGCAGCGGGTGACGGACATGGGCGGCGGCGCGACGTTCTACGACAACGCCGTCGAGGTGGAGGTGGCGGGTGATGGAGTGATGGAGTGATGGAGTGGCTCCGGGTTTGTCCGCGAAGGCGGACAGCGTGTAGTTGTTGCGGCGATGGCGGCGATTTCAATTCAATCGCTGTCCGGGTGCATGAGGAACCTCTGAATCTTGCCGCCGCACGGGTGCGTATCCTCTAAAAGCTGGACACCCGGCCCGGTTTGTGTATACTTAGGACTTCCAACCAGTTACCCCGGAAGCGCGGTTTCTCCGGAGCATCGGCCGTTGCGCATTCTCTACGTCTCCCACTCGTTCCCGCTTCCCGGCGACCCGCTCAGCAACGTGGGCGGGATGCAGCGCCTGGCGCAGGGGCAGTTCGCCGCGCTGGCGAACCACCCGGCCGTGGAGATGCATTCGCTGCTGCTGGAGACGTCGTGGAAGGACACGCCGCGCCGCATGCCCGGCTACATGGCCGGCCTGCTGCGGCAGATCCCGCGGGTGGTGGAGCGCGAGGGGATCGACGTGGTGCTGCACTCGTCCATGGTGACGGCGGCGCTCACGCCGGTGATGCAGGCGGCCGTCCGCCGGGCCGGCGCCGTCGTGGCGGCGGTGCCGGTGGGGCGCGACGTGACGCTCCCGCGGCTGGGGTACCAGTGGTACGTGCGCCGCGTGCTGCGCTCGCTGGACCTGGTGTTCCCCATCAGCCGGGCCACGGCGCAGGAGTGCCTGCAGCGCGGCATGCCCCCCGCAAAGATGCACGTGGTGCCGTGCGGGGTGGACACCACGCTCTTCAACCCGCCGCGCGACCGCCGCGCCGCCCGCCGCGAGCTGCTGCGCGCCATCGGCGAGTCGCCGCAGACGGTGCCGGACGACGCGCTGATCCTGGTGAGCGTCGGCCGCCACCAGGAGCGCAAGGGCTTCCAGTGGTTCACGGACCGGGTGATGCCGCGGCTGCCGAAGAACGTGATCTACCTGGTCACGGGCGAGGGGCCCATGACGCCGCGCATCCAGGAGGCCATCGACCGCCACGCCCTGCACGCGAACGTGCGGATGCTGGGCAAGGTGCCGGAGGAGATGCTGGGCCGGCTGTACCGCGGCGCCGACCTGTTCGTGATGCCCAACGTGCACGTGCAGGGCGACATCGAGGGCTTCGGCGTGGTGATGCTGGAGGCCGGCATGTGCGGGCTGCCCGTGCTGGCCGCGGACCTGGAGGGGATCAGCGACGTCGTGCGCGAGGGCGAGAACGGCCATCTTGTTCGGAGTGAAGACGCGGATGCGTTCGTGGAGAAGGTGATGCGCTATCGTGGAAACCTGGAGCTGGTGAGCGAGGCGTCGCGGCGCGCGGCGCAGCACACGGCGCGGCACTTTTCGTGGCCCGCGATCGCGGACCGCTACGTGCGCCTGCTGCAGCAGCAGCTGGGCACCACCACCACTACCGGCACCGTCCCGGCGGAGCTCGCCCGCGCGGCAGGGTGAGCCTCCACGTCCGCCGTGCACGCGATCGAACGCCGCCTTGAAAAAGGCGGCGTTTTCGTTTGCGGCGGACCGGTGGCGCCGGGGCGGTGCAGGCCGTTCATCTCACGTTTCGCCACTTCCGGACGAGACGAATCGCCGTCCCCAGGGGGGACCGGCTTTACGGAGGGAGAGAACGGAGACAGGACGATGAAAGACTGGGATCGCTGGCTGGCGGAGCAGCGCTGGAGGCCGGTGGCGGCGGAGGAGTTCCGCGCGCTGCCGGCGGACGAGCAGCTGCGCCGCATTCGCCACAGCAGCGCGCACGTGATGGCCACGGCGCTGCGGCAGGTACGGCCGGAGGCGCGCTTCGCCATCGGCCCGGCGACGGAGCACGGCTTCTTCTACGACGTGCGGCTGGACGCGCCGCTCACGCCGGACGAGATCGAGGCGGTGCAGGAGGGGATGGAGCGGGTCGCGGAGGAGAGGCAGCCGTTCGAGGTGGCCGTGGTTCCCCACGCGGAGGCCGTGGCGTTCTTCCAGGAGAAGGGCGAGCGGTACAAGCTCGACGTCCTGGAGCGGCTGGCGGACCGGACGGTGACGTTTTACCGGAACGGCGGCTTCGTGGACCTGTGCGCCGGCCCGCACGTGCCCGACACGGGCTTCTGCCGGCACGCCCGGGTGCTGGCGTCGTCGCCTGCGCACTGGCGGGGCGAGCAGAACCCGTCGCTGCAGCGGGTGAGCGGCACGGCGTGGGAGAGCCACGAGGCGCTGCGGAGGTACCTGGCGTTCGTGGAAGAGGCGAAGGCGCGCGACCACCGCGTGCTGGGCGCGGCGCTGGACCTGTTCAGCTTCCATCCCTGGGCCGCGTCGGCGCTCTGGCACCCGAAGGGGCTGGTGGTGCGCAACGAGCTGGGCCGCTTCTGGCGCGAGCTGCAGCCGGAGTACGGCTACGTGGAGATCCTGAACCCGGTGCTGTACCGGCCGGAGCTCTTCCAGACGTCCGGCCACTGGGACCACTACCAGGACGACATGTTCATCGTGCGCGGCGCGGCGGGGCAGCCGGAGTGGGCGCTGAAGCCGATGAACTGCCCGGACACGATGCTCTTCTACCGCACGCAGGCGCGCAGCTACCGCGAGCTGCCGCTGCGGGTGGCGGAGGGGCAGGTGCTGCACCGCGACGAGATGACGGGCGCGGTGCACGGGCTGATGCGCACGCGCGGCTTCGTGCAGGACGACGCGCACATCTTCCTGGCGCCGGAGCAGGTGCAGGACGAGATGCGGGTGCTGCTGGAGCTGGTGGACCGCTTCTACGCCGTCTTCGGGTTGGAGTATTCGATGCAGCTGAGCACGCGCCCGGAGAAGGTCCTGGGCGCGGTGGCGCAGTGGGACGAGGCGGAGGCGGTGCTGCGGTCCGCGCTGGACGCTTCGGGGAAGGAGTACCGGATCGGCGAGGGCGACGGGGCCTTCTACGGGCCCAAGATCGACATCAGCGTCCAGGGTCTGGGGCGCCGGTGGCAATGCGGGACGATCCAGCTGGACTACCAGATGCCGCGGCGGTTCGGGCTGGAGTACGCGGCGCAGGACGGCAGCCGTCAGACGCCGGTCGTCATCCACCGTGCCATCTTCGGCAGCATGGAGCGCTTCATCGGCCTCCTCGTGGAGCACTTCGCGGGCGCGTTCCCCGTCTGGCTGGCGCCGGTGCAGGCGGTGGTGCTGCCGATCAGCGACGACAAGCACCTGGAGTATGCGAACGAGGTGGCGGCGCGGCTGCGCCGGGCCGGCGTGCGCGCGGAGGTGGACCGGTACGAGTCGCTCAACTACCGCATCCGCCAGGCGGAGAAGCAGAAGGTGCCGTACATCCTGGTGGTGGGCGAGCGCGAGCAGGAGCAGCGGACGGCCGCCGTGCGGCGCCACCGGGTGAAGGAGCAGCGCGTGCTGCCGGTGGAGGACATCGTGATGGAGATCGCCGGCAAGGTGCGCTCCCGCGAGCTGGACGTGCGGGTGGAGAAGCTGCCCGCGCGGTTCGCGGAGCCGGCCGAGGTTGCGAAGGGGGCGTACTGATGGGGTAGTGGGGTGATGGGTGATGGGGTGATGGGCGGTGTCGGGACGCGTCGCGGGTGGGCGCGCCGGCCCGCCCACCACGGGTTGAAACCCGTGGCTGGAACGGCCACAAGCCCCGTCTTTGCTCGTTCCTCGCAAAACGGGGCTTCAACCCGGGGTGGGGCGGGCGCCGGAGTCCCGCGCCGATGCCCCCGTCACCCCATCACTCCATCACTCCATCACTCCATCACTCCATCACTCCATCACTCCACCACTCCACCACTCCATCACCCCATCACCCCATCACCCCATCACAAGAAAGGCCGCCCCGGCGAACCGGAGCGGCCTTCCACGACACCTCACCCGCGCGGAACCTAGCGGTTATCCAGCAGGACCGGCGCGTACCGGCGATGGTACACCGGGGCGAGCCGCTCGCAGAACTCCTCCGTGGTGCCGCCGCGGTTCACGAACCGCTGCATCAGCGCGCGCTGCAGCGAAACGTAGGCTTCGAACCGCGTGGGCGAGGTCTCCAGGTACCGCCGAAGAATCTCCATCTGCCCACTCCTTTCCGGCACCCCTCAGTGGGTGCCGCGTATCCGCAAGGCATCGGGCGTGCCCGCGCGGGCAC
>DATAAG010000576.1:0-1845 GCA_036260235.1 Longimicrobium sp. | reverse complement strand
GCGTCCAGGTCGTCCATGCTGCCGATGACGGAGTGGTGGTACGGGTGGTCGGGGGGAAAGACCAGCCGCTGGATGCGCTCGTCCCAGTCGCCGTACGGCTGGTTGTCCACCCGCTGGCGCCGCTCGTTCTTCACCACCTCGCGCTGGTTGTCGAACTTTTCCTGCGTGAGGGCGGGGAGAAAGAAGCCCATGCGGTCGGACTCCAGCCACAGCCCCAGCTCCAGGTGGCTGGCGGGAAGGGTGGCGTAGTAGTTGGTGCGGTCCAGCCAGGTGCTGGCGTTGATGGACCCGCCCGCCCGCTCCACCAGGGCGATGTGCTGCGTGTCGCTCACGTTCTGCGAGCCCTGGAACATCATGTGCTCGAACAGGTGGGCCAGCCCCGTGCGCCCCGGCCGCTCGTTCCGGCTGCCGACGTTGTACCACAGGTTCAGCGACACCACCGGGAGCGAATGGTCTTCGGAGAGCACCACGCGCAGGCCGTTGTCCAGCGAGTATCGTTCGATCGGGATGTGCATCCGCCGCGATTCCGGTCCGGTTCTGCTGTTTGATCAACCGCTTCGACAGGCATCACACTGCGTCCGCGAGGGGCTCCTCCCCCCGGCCCCCTCCCCGCTCGTTCCTCGCGGAGAGGGGGAGAACTTCGTTCCGGAAGACGGTTCAGCGCGAGGGGCTCGCCCCCTCCGGGCTCGCATCACTCGCCCACCTCCCCCAAAAACCCCTGGGGGAGGTCGATGGCACCGACAGGCCGGGGCGCTTCGACAGGCATCTCACTGCGCCCGCGGGGGGCCCCTCCCCCCGGCCCCCTCCCCGCTCGTTCCTCGCGGAGAGGGGGAGAACTTCACTCGTGGAGCCATCCACCTGGGCTGGAAACCCGGGGTGTACACCCTGCCCCGCGCAGTTTGCGGGAGAGCCGGGGAGGGGCGCGAGGCGGGTGAGGCCCCCGCCGCGCAGCGACGGCACTCACGCACTCACGCACTCACGCACTCACGCACTTCAGAGCGCCTGCAGCAGCGCGAAGGGCAGGCTGAAGCTCTCGCGCAGCAGGTGCTTGCGCTCCTGCGTGCGGCTCTCGGAGATGGGGCTGGTGCGCGTGGGCGAGGTGTAGCCGCGAATCCCCATCCGCCGCGCCAGCAGCTTGAGGCGCAGCATGTGGAACGGGTCGCTCACCAGCACCGCGCTCTGCATCTCGTGCGAGTGCATCAGCCGCGACACGGCGCGCATGGACTCCAGCGTGGTCATCCCCGTGTTCTCGGTGAGGATGGCGGCCGGGGGCACGCCCGCCCTGATGGCGTAGCGCCGGCTGACCACCGCCTCGCTCACCGTGTCGCCGGGGGCCCGGCCGCCGGTCATGATCAGCATGGGCGCCAGGCCGCGCTCGTACAGGTTGATGGCGTGGTCCAGCCGCGCCCTGAGCACGGGCGACGGGCGGCCGTCGTACTGGGCCGCGCCCAGCACCACGATGGCATCGGACTGCCGCGCCTCGTTGCGGCGGCCCCACAGGTCGATGGAAGCGATGGAGAGCGCCCAGCAGGCGACCAGGAACAGGCCCAGCGCCACCAGCCCGCGCACCAGCCGCACCGGCAGCGGGGCGCGGCGGCGCACGGGCGCGCGAGGCGCCGGCCCGGGCGCGGGGGGCGGACCGGCGAGCGTGCGGTCGCCGTCGTCGGGGGGAAAGGTGGAGGCGGTCACGCGCGCTGCAGCAGCCGCTCGCGCAGCAGCGAAGGGCCCAGGTCCTGGCGCAGGAACTCCCCCGCGGCGTCGGGGCCGGCTTCGACGCGGTCCTCCACCTCGGCGACGAGCTCGCGGTCGCTGCTGTCCGCCGCCTGCGCCGCGCGCGCCAGCGCC
>DATAAG010000575.1:0-2511 GCA_036260235.1 Longimicrobium sp. | reverse complement strand
CCCGCGGCGGTCCTCCGCCGGCGGGCGTGCGCGCTGATCAGACTACCAGCGACGGAAAAAGAACGGCGAATCGGTACAGAGATGCAGAGAAAAGCCAGAGGAACAGAGAAACCCCACATGGTTCTCCGTTCCCGTGGCTTTTCCCTGACCCTCTGTACCACGATTCTTCTCGAGGATCTGGTTCAAGAAAAGGGCCGATCCGGTGCAACCGTGCGGAGGGCTGATCCGCACGCTACCTTGCCTCCCTCTCTCGCGCCGCGTCCACCCCAGCCCCGTCGCCCCGTGCTCGCACGCATCCTTCCGCTCGCCCTGCTGCTCCCCGCCGCGCTCGCGGCCCAGCAGCCCATGCCGGGCTACTCGCCGCAGGCCGCCGCCCGCCAGCGCCAGGCGGAGTCCGACGCCATCCGGGCCCCCTCGCCGCAGCGCGCCCGGGAGCACGCCCGCGTGCTCTCGGCCGAGACGCACGTGGCGGGCACGCCGGCCCAGCGCCGCACCGCGGACTACGTCGTCCAGCAGATGCGGGCGATGGGGCTGGAGACGGAGGTGCGCACCTACCGCGTCTGGCTGCCGCACGCCACCTCCGTCCGCGTCTGGCGCCTTTCGCCCGATCCGCTGGAGCTGGACCTCCCCGAGCCGCCCATCCCCGGCGACCCGTCCACCGAGATCGCGCAGTACCCCACCGTCAACGGCTACTCCGCGCCGGGCGACGTCTCCGGCGAGGTGGTCTACGTGAACTACGGGCTCATCGAGGACTACGCGCGGCTGGACTCCATGGGGATCAGCGTGCGGGGCAGGATCGCCATCGCGCGCTACGGGCGGTCGTTCCGCGGCATCAAGGCCCGCGAGGCGGAGCGGAACGGCGCCGTGGGCCTCGTCATCTACAGCGACCCGCGCGACGACGGCTGGTTCGCGGAGGACGTGTATCCCGAAGGCCCCATGCGCCCCGAGGGCGCGGTGCAGCGGGGCAGCGTCATGAACACCAACGGCGACCCCGCCACCCCCGGATGGGCCAGCCACGCGAACGCCCGCCACGTGCCGCAGGAGCAGATGACCGTGCCGCGCATTCCCGTGGTGCCGCTGTCGTACGGCGACGCGGCGGAGCTGCTGCGGGGGATCCGCGGCGCGGACGTGCCGCAGGAGTGGCAGGGGGGGCTCCCCTTCCGCTACCACGTGGGCCCCGGCCCCGTCACCGCGCGCCTGCAGGTGCAGACGGACGCGCAGACCGGCGGATGGAAGGAGATCCGGAACACCTTCGGCATCATCCGCGGCACCGACTTTCCCGACGAGATCGTGATGATGGGCGGGCACCGCGACGCGTGGGGCCCCGGCGCGGTGGACAACGTGAGCGGCACGGTGAGCGTGATGGAGGCGGCGCAGGCGCTGGCGGAGCAGGCGCGCAGGGGCGTGCGCCCGCGCCGCACCGTGGTCTTCGCCACCTGGGACGCCGAGGAGTGGGGGCTCATCGGCAGCACCGAGCACGTGGAGGACGATTCGGCGCGGCTGTGGACGGGCGGGGTGGCGTACCTGAACCAGGACGCCTCGGCCTTCGGCCCCGAGTTCGGCGCGGGGGGATCGCCGTCGCTGCGGCAGCTGCTGCGCGACGTGGCGCGCGGCATTCCCGACCCGGAGGGGGAGGGGAACATCTACGAAGCGTGGCGGCGGCGGGAGGCGGTGGCGGACTCGCTGGAGCCGGCCATGGGCGATCCCGGCGGCGGGTCGGACTTCGCCGGCTTCTACAACCACCTGGGCATTCCGCACCTGGACTGGGGCTTCGGCGGGCCGTACGGCGTGTACCACTCGCAGTACGACGACTTCGCCTGGATGAGCCGCTTCGGCGATCCGCAGTTCACCCGGCACGCCGCCACCGCCAGCGTGGGTGCGGCGCTGGCGCTGCGCCTGGCCAACGCCGACGTGCTGCCGTACGACTACGAGGAGTTCGCGCGCACCATGCGCGGCTACCTGCCGCAGATGGAGGCCGCCGCGCGCGCGAAGGGGTGGGAGGTGCCGATGGCGCCGCTGGCGCAGGCGATCGGCCGGATGGAGGAGTCCGCCGCGGAGTTCGCGCGGGCGCGGGACGCGCGCCTGGCCGCGGGCGCGCCGGCCGCCGGCGTGCTGCGCGAGACCAACGCCGCGCTCATGCGCGTGGAGCGCGCCCTCACCCGGCCGGAGGGGCTGCGCACCCGCCCCTGGTTCCGCGGGCTCATCTACGCCGCCGACGAGGACAACGGCTACAGCAACGTGGTCTTTCCCTCCGTCACCGAGGCCATCCGCGCCGGCGACCGGCCGCTGACGGAGCGCGAGGTGGCGGACCTGGCCGCGCGCTTCCACGCCGCCGCCGCCGCCCTGGACGACGCGCGCCGGGCCGTGCGCTGATTCTGTACCTGATTTGCCTCACGCAGAGTCAGCAGAGTCAGCAGAGTCACTCCTCTGTTGACTCTGCTGACTCTGCGTGAGGCATTCTTTTCTTCTTCATTCTGATATACGAGAGCGGCGGTGCGCATTCCGCGCACC
>DATAAG010000574.1:0-5640 GCA_036260235.1 Longimicrobium sp. | reverse complement strand
GCTCGCGCCGAGCTATCTGACGTGACGTGAACCGTCCCGTGCAACCCTCCCCCGGGGTTGGGGGAGGGGTCGCCCGCCGTTGCGAGGAACGAGCAAAAGGCCGGGCGGGGGAGAGGGCCTCCCGCGCAGCGGGCCGTGGGGGTAAACCCTGCCCGCACTCGACCCCGTCGAACGCTCTGGCCCCGCCCTGCCGTTCTCCCCTCTCCGCACGCAGTTTGTGCGCGAGGGTCGGGGGAGCGGCCCCGTTTGCCCCCACGCCGCCGCCGTGTATCTTCCCCCGCCCATCATCCCCGACCGGACCGCTCCCGAATGCGCGAAGAAAACGAGTACCTGCTGGGCACCGACGACGAAGAGATGCGGCGCCTGGGCTTTCAGCACCAGGTGTGGGCCCGCGAGGCCGCGGATGCCTGGGAGCGCGGCGGCTTCGGGCCCGGGTGCCACCTGCTGGACATCGGCTGCGGGCCGGGCTACGCCACGCTGGACATGGCCCGGCTGGTGGGGCGGGAAGGGCGCGTGGTGGGGGTGGACGTCTCGCCCCGCTTCGTGGCGCACCTGCAGGCGCGGGCGGCGGCGCTGGGACTGGCGAACGTGAGCGTGGAGATGCAGGACGTCGAGGAGCTGAGCCTCCCCGCGGAAAGCTTCGACGGCGCGTACACCCGCTGGGTGCTCACCTACCTCCGCCGCCCCGAGGCCGTCGTCGCCGCGGCGGCGAAGGCGCTCAGGCGCGGCGGACGGCTGGTGGTGCACGACTACTCGCACTACACCGGCATCCAGCTGGCGCCGGAGGATCCCGCGTTCCGCCGGGTGGTGGAGGCGATCGTCCGCTCGTGGCGCGACGGCGGCGGCGACCCCGACGTGGGCGCGCGCATCCCGCGGATGATGCACGACGCGGGGCTGGAGGTGGTCTCCGTCACCCCCCTGGCGCGGATCGCCCGGCCGGGAGACGCGCTCTGGCAGTGGCCGCGCACCTTCCTGGACAACTTCCTCCCGCAGCTGGTCGCCGGCGGCTACCTGGCGGAGGAGGGGCGCCAGGCGTTCGACGCCCTCTGGGCGGAGCGCGCCGCGGACCCCGGCGCCTACTTCGCCACGCCGCCGATGGTGGAAGTGGTGGGCGTGCGCCGCTGATGCGCATCGTCCTGCAGCGCGTCTCCCGCGCCCGGGTCACCGTCGCCGGCCGCGTGACCGGGGAGATCGGCCGGGGGCTGCTGCTGCTGGCCGGCTTCACCGACGCGGACACGGAGGATGCGCTCGCCTGGATGGCGGACAAGGTCGCCGGCCTGCGCATCTTCTCCGACGACGAGGGGAAGATGAACCGCTCCGTCGCGGAGATCGGCGGGGCGCTGCTCGTGGTGTCGCAGTTCACGCTCTACGGCGACGCGCGCAAGGGCCGCCGCCCCAGCTTCGTGGACGCGGCGCGCCCGGAGATCGCCATCCCGCTGTACGAGCGGTTCGTCGCGCTGCTGCGCCGGACGGGGCTGGACGTCGCCACGGGCGAGTTCGGCGCGATGATGGACGTGGAGCTGGTGAACGACGGCCCCGTCACGCTGGTCCTGGAACGATGAGCGGGGGTGGCCGGCTGGGCGCGCCGCGGATCGGCAGGTGGCCGTCGGGGGACAGCCGGTACGTCGCCACGTTGGCGCTGGAGCCGGTGGAGCTCGCGGGGCGCTACAGGATCTCCTTCATCCCCTGGGAGGCGGAGGGGCTCGGTCCCTGCGAGGGCGCGGCGGTGCGGCTGCCGTCCGGCCGCCACCTGCTCCTGACCCGCCCCGCGCTGCAGCCCGGGCCCGGGACGCACGTGGAGGCGGACTGGGCGGACGACCCGGCCGAGGCGCGCCGCGAGCTGCTCGCGGCGCTGGGGCTGGACGGGTCCGTCTTTACCTGGACGAGTGACGCGCCGCCGCCGGCGGACGAGGAGCGCGCGCGCCACGACGAACTCCATCGGAAGATCCTGATGAACCGACCCGCCGTTCCCCCGCTGGTGCTCGCCTCGCAGTCGCCTCGCCGCGCGGAGCTGATCGGCCGGCTGGGACTGGAGTTCGAGACGCTCCCCGCCGACATCGACGAGAGCTACCTGGCCGGCGAGACGCCGGAGGAGCACGCGGAGCGGCTGTCGCGCGAGAAGGCGCTCAAGATCGCGGCGGACCGCCCGGAGGCGCTGGTGGTGGGCTCCGACACCATCGTCGTGGTGGACGGCGACGTGCTGGGCAAGCCGCGCGACCGCGACCACGCCATCGAGATGCTGATGCGGCTCTCCGGGCGGGAGCACGAGGTGTGTACCGGCGTGGCGGTGGCGTACCGGGGGCGGGTGGAGAGCGGGCTGGAGCGGGTGCGCGTCCGCTTTCGCCCGCTGGACCGCCGCGCCTGCGAGGAGTACGTGGCCACCGGCGAGCCGATGGACAAGGCGGGCGCGTACGGCATCCAGGGCTTCGGCTCCGCCATCGTGGAGTGCATCGACGGAGACTACTTCGCCGTCATGGGCCTCCCCGTGGTGCGGATGCTGGGGCTGATCGAGCGCCACGGGTGGCGGTACGGGTTCGGCCGGCTGGAGGCGGCGTAGCCGGCATCCAGCCCGGCGACTGAGGTCGCCGCGTCGCCGCAACGACTACACGCCGTCCGCCTTCGCGGGCATCGACTACAGGGGACCGGGCCTCACGCGGAGTCAGCAGAGTCAGCGGAGTCGAGTTGTTCCTCTGCTGACGCTGCTGACTCTGCGTGAGGCCATTTCGTTTCAAGGACTCAAAATGCCCTTGCCTCCGCGGAGCATGCCCTTTATCTTTCCAGCCGGATGAAAGGATAGATGAGCATCTCCGCCCCCGCGATCTTCGACCGCATGTCGGCGCTGGCCGACGCGACGCGCAGCCGGCTGCTGCTGCTGCTGGAGCGGCACGAGCTGACGGTGGGCGAGCTGTGCCAGGTGATGCAGCTTCCGCAGTCCACCGTGAGCCGGCACCTGAAGCTGCTGGGCGACGAGGGGTGGGTGAGCGGGCGGGCGGAGGGGACCAGCCGCCGCTACCGCATGCCCGCCGACCGCCTGGACGCCGACGCGCGGCAGCTGTGGGAGATGGTGCGGCGGCAGGTGGCCGCCCTCCCCGCGGCGCGGCAGGACGCGGAGCGGCTCCGCAGCGTGCTCGCGCAGCGCTCCACCCGGTCGCGCGAGTTCTTCTCCTCGTCCGCGGGCGAGTGGGACCGGCTGCGGGCGGAGCTGTTCGGCCGGCGGGCGGACCTGCTGGGGCTGCTGGGCCTGCTGGACGAGACGTGGACCGTGGGCGACCTGGGGTGCGGGACGGGGCAGGTGACGCATTCGCTGGCCCCGTTCGTCCGCCGCGTGGTCGCGGTGGACGGCTCGCCGGAGATGCTGCAGGCGGCGCAGGCCCGGCTGGCGGGGCTGCACAACGTGGAGACCCGCGCGGGCGAGCTGGAGTCGCTTCCCGTGGCGGACGGCGAGCTGGACGCGGCGGTGGCGTTCCTGGTGCTGCACTACGTGGCGGAGCCCGGCGAGGCGCTGGCGCAGGCGGCGCGGGCGCTGCGCCCCGGCGGCCGGCTGCTGGTGGTGGACATGGTGCCGCACGACCGCGAGGAGTACCGCCAGGCGATGGGCCACCTGTGGCAGGGCTTCGAGGCGGAGCGGCTGGAGGGGTGGGTGGCGGAGGCGGGACTGAGCGGGTTCCGCTACGTCCCGCTCCCCCCCGACCCGGCCGCGAAGGGCCCCGGCCTGTTCGCGGCGAGCGCACGGAAGGGCCCTCACCCGGCTCGCTAGGGCTCGCCACCCTCTCCCACAAATTGCGTGGGAGAGGGTGTACACACGGCGGGCTCGGTGTGTCGGGGCAGGTGTGGTGCGAGTCGCAGGCGCTCCCTCCCCGGCCCTCCCCCACAAACCGCGTGGGGGAGGGAGAACGGCAGCGAAGGCTCCCACGCGCGACGAAGTTCTCCCCTCTCCGCGAGGAACGAGCGGGGAGGGGCCGGGGGAGGGCCCCCCTGCGGGCGCAGTGAGATGCCGGTCGTGAGGATCTGAGTTGGCGCCGGTGCCGTTGCCGGCTGTTCCCTGTTCCCTGTTCCCTGTTCCCTTTCTCCCTGGAGTCCGACCGTGAGCGCAGTCGCAGAGCTGGCCAACCCCTTCGCCGCCGCCGCAGAGGCGGGGCGCGAGCCCTTCAAGGTGCGCGACCTCTCCCTGGCCGACTTCGGCCGCAAGGAGATTCGCCTGGCCGAGCACGAGATGCCGGGGCTGATGGCCCTGCGCGCCGAGTACCGCGGCCAGCGGCCGCTGGAGGGCGCCAGGATCATGGGCTCGCTGCACATGACCGTGCAGACGGCCGTGCTCATCGAGACGCTGGTGGAGCTGGGCGCCGACGTGCGCTGGGTGTCGTGCAACATCTTCAGCACCCAGGACCACGCCGCCGCGGCCGTCGTCGTCGGCAAGGAGGGCACGGTGGACGACCCGCAGGGGGTGCCCGTCTTCGCCTGGAAGGGCGAGACGCTGGAGGAGTACTGGTGGTGCACCGAGCAGGCGCTCTTCTGGCCCGACGGCAGCGGCCCCAACCTCCTCCTCGACGACGGCGGCGACGCCACCCTCCTGGTCCACAAGGGCGTGGAGTACGAGAAGACCGGCGTGGTTCCCGCCTTCGACGCGGAGAACGAGCCGGAGGAGTGGGGGGTGATCCTCGACACCCTGCGCCGCACCATCGCGCAGGAGCCGGGGCGCTGGACCCGCATCGCCGGCGAGATCCGCGGCGTGAGCGAGGAGACCACCACCGGCGTGCACCGCCTGTACGAGATGATGAACGCGGGGACGCTCCTCTTCCCGGCCATCAACGTCAACGACAGCGTCACCAAGAGCAAGTTCGACAACCTGTACGGCTGCCGCCACTCGCTCACCGACGGCATCCTCCGCGCGAGCGACGTGATGCTGGCCGGCAAGGTGGCCGTGGTCTGCGGCTACGGCGACGTGGGCAAGGGGTGCGCGCAGGCGCTCAAGGGCCAGGGCGCGCGCGTCATCATCACCGAGATCGACCCGATCTGCGCCCTGCAGGCCGCGATGGAGGGGTACCAGGTCACCACGCTCGACGACGTGGTGGAGACGGCCGACATCTTCATCACCGCCACCGGCAACTTCGGCATCATCACCGTCGACCACATGGCGCGGATGAAGGACAAGGCCATCGTGGGCAACATCGGCCACTTCGACAACGAGATCGACATGGCCGGGCTCAAGAAGCGCGGCATCCAGCGGATCAACATCAAGCCGCAGTACGACGAGTTCGTGTTCCCCGACGGCCACAGCGTGATGATCCTGGCCGAGGGGCGCCTGCTGAACCTGGGGTGCGCCACCGGCCACCCGTCGTTCGTGATGAGCGCCAGCTTCACCAACCAGGTGATGGCGCAGATCGAGCTGCACCAGAACGCGGACACCTACGAGAAGAAGGTGTACGTCCTTCCCAAGAAGCTGGACGAGAAGGTGGCGCGCCTGCACCTGGACAAGCTGGGCGTGAAGCTCACCCGGCTGACGCCCAAGCAGGCGGAGTACATCGGCGTGCCGGTGGAGGGGCCGTACAAGCCGGAGCACTACCGGTACTGAGAAAGTGCGTGAGTGCGTGAGTGCGTCAGTGCGTGAGTAACGGCGCCACGAGCGTACGCTGGATGGAG
>DATAAG010000573.1:0-5555 GCA_036260235.1 Longimicrobium sp. | reverse complement strand
CCCCCTCTCCCCGAGGAACGAGGGGGGAGGGGGCCGGGGGGAGGGGCCCCAGGCGGAGGGTGGAGCGGACGGTCTCGCGCAGGGCGGCCGCCACCTCCGCCGGAACGTCGCCGGCGGCGGCGATCGGCAGGAAACCGGTGGGGCTGGCGATGCGGACGTACTCGGCCAGGCGGGTGGGCGGGTACGCGGGATCGAGGATGAGGAACGCGGCGCCGGCCTTCATCGTCCCCAGCAGCGCGCGGACGAGCGCGGCGCTGCGGTGGCCCAGGATGGCGACCACGTCGCCCGGGCGCACGCCGTCCGCCATCAGCCGGCGGGCGATGGCGGTCGACGCGGCGTCCAGGTCGGCGTAGCTCCAGCGCTCGCGCGGGTCCTCGACGGCAAGGGCGTCCGGCGTCCGCGCGGCATGGCGGGCGAAGATCTCCGGGACGCTGCCGCGCCACTCCGCGGAGAGCGGGGCGGCGGGATCGGGGAGGAGGGCGCGGGCGTCGTCCGTCAGCAGCGAGTAGCGGTGGATCGGCCGATCGATGTCCTCCGCCGCCTGCCGCAGCAGGGAGGCGACCTGCGCCACCATGCACCGCGCGCGCGCCGCGTCGAAGAGCGCCACGTTGTAGTCCAGGTGCATCTCCACCCCCCGCGCCGACCGGCCCGCGTACAGGGTGAGGTCGAACTTGCTCACCGTGTCGCCGCCCACGCCGGCGTTGTGCACCTGCAGCCCGGCGAGCGACATCTCCTCGCCGCCGAAGTCCTGCATGTTGAGCATCACCTGGAAGAGCGGCGCATGGCTGAGCGACCGCTCCGGCGCCAGCTCCTCCAGGATGCGCTCGAAGGGGAGGTCCTGGTGCGCGTACGCCTCCAGCGTGGTCTCGCGCACGCGGCGCAGCAGCTCGCGGAAGGTGGGCTCGCCGGAGAGGTCCGTCCGCAGCGCCAGGGAGTTGAGGAAGACGCCGATGAGCCCCTCCGTCTCCCCTCGCGTGCGCCCGGCGATGGGCGTGCCGATCACCACGTCGTCCTGCCCCGCCAGGCGCGAGAAGACGACGTTCATCGCCGCCAGCAGCACCATGAAGAGCGTGGCGCCCTCGCGGCGGCCCAGCGCCGTCACCGCCTCCGCATCGTCCCCCTGCAGGACGAGCGTCTCCACCGCGCCGGCGTAGGTCTGCACGGCGGGGCGGGTGCGGTCCGTGGGCAGCTCCAGCAGCGGGGGGATGCCGGCCAGCTTGCGCCGCCAGTACCCCAGCTGCGCCTCCAGCACCTCGCCGGAGAGCCAGCCGCGCTGCCAGACGGCGAAGTCGGCGTACTGGACCGGCAGGTCGGGGAGCGGCGAGGGGCGGCCCTCCACGAAGGCGGCGTAGAGCGCGGAAAGCTCCGTCCACAGCACGCCGATCGACCACCCGTCGCTGATGACGTGGTGCAGGTTCACGGCGAGGACGTGCTCGTCGTCCGCCAGCCGCACCAGCGCCACGCGGAAGAGGGGCCCGCGCGCCATGTCGAACGGCTGCGTGGCGGCCTCGCGCAGCACGCGCTCCTCCTCCGCGTCCCGCTCCGCCTCCGGCAGGTGGCGGAAGTCGTGGACGGGCAGATCCACCGGCGTCGCGGGGCCGATGACCTGCACCGGGTGCTCGCCGGTGAAGGGGAGCGAGGTGCGCAGCGTCTCGTGCCGGCGGACGATCTCGCCGAAGGCGCGGCGGAGGGCGTCCACGTCCAGCGGCCCGCGCAGCAGGTACTGGAACGGCATGTGGTAGACGGGGCTTCCCGGCTCCAGCCGGTCCACGAACCACAGCCGCTCCTGCGCGAAGCTCAGCGGCAGCGGGCCGGTGCGCTCCGCGGGGCGGATGGGCGGCGCCTCCACGCCGGCGCCGGCGCGCAGCAGCCGGTCCACCTCGGCCGCGAACGATTCCAGCACGGGGTGCTCGAAGACGGCGCGCACCGGCACCTCCACCCCCAGCCGCTCGCGGACGGCGGAGCAGAGGCGCGTGGCCAGCAGCGAGTGCCCGCCCAAGTCGAAGAACGCGTCCGTCGCGCCCACGCGCTCCACCCGCAGCACCTCCGCCCAGATCCCGGCCAGCACCTCCTCCACCGGCGTGCGCGGCGCCACCCAGCGCTCCTCCGCGGAGGCGTACTCCGGCACGGGGAGGCCGCGGCGGTCCAGCTTTCCGTTGGGCGTGAGCGGCAGCGCGTCCAGCGCGACGAACGCGGCGGGCACCATGTACTCCGGCAGGGTGCCGCGCAGGTGGACGCGCAGCGCGTCCGCGTCCACCCCGCCCACCACGTACGCCGCCAGCCGCGCGTCGCCGGGCACGTCCTGGCGCACGACCACCGCGCAGTCGCGGATGGACGGGTGCCGGCGCAGCGCGCCCTCGATCTCCCCCGGCTCGATGCGGAAGCCGCGGACCTTCACCTGCTCGTCCAGGCGGCCGAGGAAGTCGAGTGCGTGAGTGCGTGAGTGCGTGAGTGCGTGAGTCGGGGCGTCCTGGCACGAATCATCATCTCCACCCCACTTTCGCACTCTCGCACTTTCGCACTCTCGCACTTCCGTCCACCGCACGCGGTCGCCGGTGCGGTAGAGGCGCGCGCCGGCGGCGCCGCTGAAGGGGTCGGGGACGAAGCGGGCGGCGGTGAGCGCGGGGCGGCCCAGGTAGCCGCGCGCCACCTGCGCCCCGCCGATGTACAGCTCGCCGGGGATGCCGGCGGGGACGGGCTGCATCCGCGCGTCCAAAACGTACAAAACCACGTTCGGCGCGGCGCGGCCGATGGGGATGCGCCCGGCGCCGGCCTCGCCCAGCCTGCGCACGTCGATGCAGCAGCCGACCACCGTCTCGGTGGGGCCGTATTCGTTGACCAGCACCGTCTCCGGAAAGCGCGCGCGCCACCACTCCAGCTGCTCCCCCAGCAGCGCCTCGCCGCCGACGACCAGGCACTCCGCCCCGCCGCCAGCGCCCTCGCGCAGCTGCTCGCCCAGCACGCGCAGGTGCGTGGGCGTCAGCTTCAGCATCCCGTACGGCTCCTCCCGCTGCAGCCGCCGGCCCAGCATCTCCACCGCGTCCGTCTCCTCCACCAGGTCCACCGTCCCGCCGGTGAGCAGCGGGACGAAGAGGCTGGTGACGGTCAGGTCGAAGGAGAGGGAGCTGTGCACGGCCGAGCTGCGGCCCGGGTAGGTGCGCGTGGCCCAGCCCAGGTACGCGGCCAGCGGCGCGTGCTCCACCGCCACGCCCTTGGGCCGCCCCGTGCTGCCGGAGGTGTAGAGGACGTAGGCCAGCTGAGAGGGAACAGGGAACAGGGAACAGGGAATGGATGGCGTCTCGGGCGGCGCCGCGATGTCGGCGGCGTCGCCGTCCAGGGTGAGGACCTCCACGCCGGTGGGGACGGGAAGGGCGCCGCGTAGCTTCTCCTGCGTGAGGAGCACGGCCGCGCCGGAATCCTCCAGCATGTACGACAGCCGCTCGGCGGGATAGGCCGGGTCCAGCGGCAGGTAGGCGCCGCCGGCTTTCAGCACGCCCAGGATGGCGACCACCATCTCCGGGCTGCGCTCCAGGTGCAGTCCCACGCGCATTTCCGGCCCCACCCCCAGCCCCCGCAGCCGGTGCGCGAGCCCATTGGCGCGGCGGTCCAGCTCCGCGTACGTCATCGTCCGCCCGCCGAAGACGAGCGCCGCTGCGTCCGGCGTCCGCGCCGCCTGCTCCGCGAACGCATGGTGCACCGGCGGATCTGCGTACTCCACCGCCTCGCCGGCGCCGAACGCGAGGATGGCGGCGCGCTCGGCATCCGTCATCATCCCCAGCGACGAGACGGGCGCGTCCGGCTGATGAGCGGCGGCGCGCAGGAGCGACTCGAACTGGCGCCCCATCCGCTCCATGGTGGAGACGTCGAACAGGTCGACCGCGTACTCCACGACGCCGGCGAGCGAGCCGTCGACCAGGTCGATCAGGTTCAACGTCAGGTCCACCTTGGCCGCCGCGCCGTCGCCGCCGGGCGCCTCCTCCAGCCGCAGTCCCTCGCCAAAGCCCTCCGCGGGGCCGTCGGGGGTGTTCTGCAGGATGAGCATCGCCTGGTAGATGGGACCGTGGCTGAAGCTGCGCTCCGGCTGCAGCTCCTCCACCAGCCGCTCGAAGGGCACGTCCTGGTGCGCGAAGGCACCCAGCGCCGCGGCGCGGACGCGGCCCAGCAGCTCCACGAACGCGGGATCGCCGGAGAGGTCGGTGCGGACGGCGAGTGTGTTGACGAAGAAGCCGATGAGCCCCTCCGTCTCGCGCCGCGTGCGGCCCGCCACGGGGGTGCCGACGACCACGTCGTCCTGCCCGGACCAGCGCGAAAGGAGGAGGTTGAACGCGGCCAGGAAGGCCATGAACGGCGTGGCGCCCTCGCGCTGCGCGAGCGCGCGGACGGGCTCCGCGACGTCCGCCGGGATGGTGAAGCGGTAGATGGCGCCGCGGTAGCTCTGCACCGCGGGGCGCGGGCGATCGGTCGGCAGCTCCAGCAGCGCGGGGGCGCCGGCCAGGTGCTCGCGCCACCACGCCACCTGCCGCTCCAGCCGCTCGCCGCTCAGCCAGCGGCGCTGCCAGACGGCGAAGTCCGCGTACTGGATCGGCAGCTCGGGGAGCGGCGAGGGCTCCCCGGCGCGGAAGGCGTGATAGAGGGTGACGAGCTCGCGCCAGAACACGCCCATGCTCCACCCGTCGCTGACGATGTGGTGCATGGCCCCCAGCAGCACGTGGTCGTCGTCCGCCAGGCGCAGCAGCCGCGCGCGGAAGAGGGGCCCGCGCTCCAGGTCGAACGGCGTCGCCGCCCACTCCGCCACCCGCCGCGCCGTCTCCTCCTCGCGCTCCACGTTTATGGTCAAAGTGGTCAGATCATCGACCGGGAGACCGAACTCGCCAGCGGGCTCGATGCGCTGCACCGGCTCGCCCTCGACGGCGGGAAAGCGGGTGCGCAGGGACTGGTGGCGGCGGACGATCTCGCCGATGGCGCGCTCCAGCGACGGCACGTGCAGCGCGCCGCGCAGCCGGAGCGGAAAGGGCATGTTGTAGGCGGGGCTCCCCGGGTCCAGGCGGTCGATGAACCACAGCCGCTGCTGGGTGAACGACAGCGGGTACTCGCCGCCGTCGCGCGCGGCGGCGGCGGGCGCGTCGCCGTCGTCCGCCTTGCGCGTCTTGAGGCGCAGGGCGAGGAGGCGGCGCTGTTCCGGGGTGAGCGTATCCAGCCTGGTGGCGATGTCCGTCATGCTATGCCTTCAGGGCCGGGCGGACTGCCGCCGCGGCGGGTGAACTTCAGCGTGTTTCGACGGATGCGGCGCGAGGGACACGCCTCCTCCGGGCTCGCATTGCTCGCCCACCTCCCCCCAAAGCTCCTGAGGGAGGTTGGGTCGGACGCTGAGATCGTGCTGTTCTGGCCCTGCATCCTGCCGCCCGCCGGGGGCCCCTCCCCCTGGCCCCTGTCCTCGAGGAACGAGCGGAGGGGGGAACTACGGGGTGCGTCGACAAGCATCTCACTGCGCCCGCGGGGACCCCCTCCCCCCGGCCCCCTCCCCCGCTTCGCGGGAGAGGGGGAGAACTTCGAAC